>SLIY01000222.1 GCA_007135385.1 Leptolyngbyaceae cyanobacterium CSSed165cm_216 | reverse complement strand
TGGTTGAGGTACACTCTGTTTGAATCGAGGTCATGGTTCCAAACCGCTGAACGCTTTGTGTTTATTGCATTCTCGCTGTTTGTTGACCCCGATTCACCTTTTCTTGTGAGATATCCGGGGTTAGGATCGATGGGTTTGGCTTTTGCCTAAATACCCATTATTTGAGCTGGTGGGTATTGCTTTTGCTTACCTACGTGAATCGAGAGGTTTATTGACCTAAAGGGGTGGGATATATTTGTGTTTGGATGAGGCCTTAGAACTTACCCTGGGATTTGTTTGAGGTCTGTTCTTTAGCCTGTTAATAGCTTATCTAGCGGGGCAAAACCAATCGACCCACACATGTGGGTAGTTTCGTGGGTAATTTCGTTGGTAGATTAATGGGGCTAGGCCCTGGTAACACGGTCGTAGACTGGATGTCATCGCCTAGATGGTTTTGTGCCATTGCCCTTAATCCCTCTAAAACATGACTTTTCAGCCTCAGCCTGCCGATGAGCCCTTTGCTGAAGCAAAACAGCGCTGGCAGCTCGACCTGCTCTACACTGACCTGGGTGTTGTCAAAGGTCGGGGGCTGACGCGGGTCGAAAAAACCTACCTGCGGGGTCTGCTCTGCGGCTATGGCCCCAACGAAATTGCCGAACAGCTCCAGGTCAAAAATGACACGGTGCGCAATGCGCTTTCAAAGGGGCTTTACCGCTATATCGAAGGGCGATTGTCTGAACAGCAGCCTGACCTGATTCGGGTGGAATCGTGGGGACAGGTGGCACGTCTGTTAGGCGAGGCTGGCTATCAGCGCCAGTTGGGGCGAGGGAAAGGGAAGGTACCCCAACGGCTGTATCTCGATGGGCTGCCCGATGCGCCGGAGTTTTACGGTCGCGAGGCTGAGCTCGCCCAGCTCAGTCAAGCGATCGGACAAGATAACTGCCGGGTACTGTTGTTATTGGGCATGGGGGGCATCGGCAAAACTACCCTGGCCGCTCACCTGTTGCGGCACAATCAAAGCGACTTTGACTATGTGGTGTGGCAGTCCCTCGCCCATGCCCCCGCCGCCGAACCGTTGTTTGAAGCGCTGTTGACTCATCTACTGCCCGAGACTCAGCGTCCAACTGTCAATGGTGAATCGTCACTGTCACAACTGCTACGGCTGATGAAATCTCACCGCTGCTTGATTGTGCTGGAAGACTTTCAGTCGGTGTTGAGTGGTGGTCAGTTTGTGGGGCACTACCGTGATGGCTATGGGGCCTATGGAGAATTTTTGCGGCGGGTGGGGGAAGAAACCCACCAAAGCTGCCTGGTGCTAACTAGTTGGGAAAAGCCTCGGGAGGTGGCCCACCTGGAGGGCATGGGAGGACGGGTGCGATCGCATCTGTTGCAAGGTCTACCTAACGCTGCAGCCCGGCAAATTCTCAGCCAGTACCAGCTCACTAACCCCGAGGCCTGGGACGATCTGATTCGCCCCTACCGGGCCAACCCCCTAGCGCTAAAAATTGTGGCGACCACTATTCGTGACCTATTTGAAGGCAGCGTTGACGAATACCTCAACCAAAACACCCTTTTCCTGGGGGATTTTACCTATCTTTTGCATCAGCAAATGGCCCGCCTGTCTGAGCTAGAGACCATTATTGTCAAGCACCTAGCTACGGTGACCACTCCCATGTCTCTGGCCGATCTAAAGACCAGTATCTTCCCCAAGCGACGCCAGTCAGAATGGATTGCGGCCCTAGAGTCTCTGCACCGCCGCTCGATTTTAGAAACTCGCCACGCCGATCAAAAGCTCCTATTTTCTCTACAACCCGTCGTCATGAAATATGTCACTAGTCAGTTGGTGACGGAGGGCTAACCTCCATCAACGACCTGGCGAATCACCGGACGAAACTGTTCGATATAGCGAGGCCAACCGACCAAAATGGGCTGCCGGTGCATTAATGTGTCTGCTTCAATGGCCTCCCCAGTGAAGGTAATGGGGTTACCCGCCAGGTCACAGCAGATCAGCCCCGCCGCTTGAGCCAGGGCCAGGGGGCCGGTGGTATCCCAGAGTTTGACTCGGCCATTTAGGTAGATATATAGGCCTGCCTGCCCGGTGATCACCGCCAGTACTTTTAGACCAAAGCTGCCCAAGGAAACAAAGTTGACCTGGGGCAAGCGAGCCGCGATCGCAGCACCAAACCGGCGCTCATCCTTATCGCCAATCACCAAGGCCCAGGACTGACCATCAACCAGAGGCGGTTCCTGAGGCACCAAAGATTGCGGTTCCTCCGCCCCATGCTGCTGAAATAAGCCCCAACCTTTACCACCCCACACCAACTGCTGATGCACTGGGGCGTAAATCCAGCCCGCCTGGGGCACACCATTCGCCACCTGACCAACCATGACGGCATAACTGGCGCCGCCGCCGATAAAGTCATCGGTACCGTCGATGGGGTCGATAAACCAGAGACGTCGATAGGTTTGACTAAACTGGCGGGCCGTAGCTTGATTTTCTTCCGTAATGACGCCGTCTTCAGGGAAAAGCTGATGAAACCCAGTCAGTAGCTTATGGTCTAGGGCGCGATCGACCGTGGTGACATAGTCATCTACCCCTTTTTCAAATATCTGAAACGACTGCCGGGACTGGACCAGGGCATAGTTACCTGCTGACACCAACAGTTGATTAATGGCTGAAATCTCAGACTGGCTAAGGGACACCATAAACCTCAAAGGGGTAGAAACCGCCTAAGAAGGTTTCCTAGGCTATCTGCCAGTCTAAAGGAAACCACAAAAAATGGTCTGGCCGACTTTTACGCCGACCAGACCATCCTTAGGGAACGCGTTAGAAACTTACTGCAGCACCAGCTTGACGTTGGCATTTTGCAGCCCAGGACGCTTGACTTC
>SLIY01000224.1 GCA_007135385.1 Leptolyngbyaceae cyanobacterium CSSed165cm_216 | reverse complement strand
GGGCCATCGTTGCTCTCCTAGCCTTGCTGTACGCGCCGCTGCTGCTGCACTGGGTAGATGGTTGGCTGCATAAAACGATCAGCATTCAACACGAGTATTTCAGCCATGGGTTGATTGGCCTCCCCTTTGCCGCCTACCTGAGCTGGACCCAGCGGCAGCGGTGGGTCCAGTTGCCGAACCATTGCCATCCTGAGGGGCTGGGGCTAATGGGGCTGGCGGCACTGATGTATGCCACTCGCTTGACCGACTGGATGAACCTGTCGTTGCCGCTGTTGCTGGTGGGGCTGTGTCTGAGCCTAAAATCTACAGCAGGGCTGAAACTACAGGCGATGCCACTGTTACTGTTGGCTTTGGCGACCCCGACCCAGTTGCCCTATTTAATTGAGCCCTACATGTTGCCCCTACAGCGATTGATCGCGGCAGGGGCGGGATTTTTGCTGACCCAGTTGGGCATTCAGGTGGTGGTGGACCAGGTGTATCTCTACGTCAATGGCCAAACCGTGGAGGTGGCCCCCCACTGTGCTGGGCTGAAGCTGTTGCTGACGAGTTTATACGTGGCGCTGATGCTGATCTACTGGACTGGTTTGCAGCGATCGCGGCTACAAACCGGACTATTTCTAGCGATGGTGGTCCTGGTTAGTCTGGCCGCTAACATGATTCGCAACACCCTGCTGAGCTATTTTCACGGTACAGGACAGGCAACCGCGTTTGACTGGCTCCATGAGGGTTGGGGGGGAGATCTCTATGCGGCCCTGATGTTGCTGTCGCTGATGGGCTTGCTGGTCGGGATTCGCCGCTGGGTGCCCCCCACCCTGACCCTGGCGGCCAAGTTTCCGGCGTCGTCGGTGTAAGCAGGGTGCCCTGGACGGAGTTGCTTTTGGGAGATGGATAAGGTGACAAAGTCCCATGGGTGGCAGGTGCCCATAGCCTGGTTGAAATTGGCTCTGGTGATAGGGCTGGCAGGCTTAGCGGCGATCGCGATCGTACCGGCTTACATCACGGGTCAGTGGCCCTGGGTCAACCTGCCCCAGGTGGCCCAAATGGAGAGGCTACAAACCCTACAGCAGGAGGGCCTACCGCTGCCTGGCTGGCAGATGACTGACCATCAGCCGGTCACGATCAATCGCCAGGCTTGGAGTTTGGGGGAATACCAGGCCGAGGGCGATCGCCGCCAAGCGGGGGGGCTACCTGCCGTGGCGGTGCTGCTGCGGCCCCAGCCCTGGCACAGCGATCAGCCTCAGATCGAGTGGTTAGACCTGCAGGGGGTTCAAGCTTGGCAAATTGATCGGAGCCAATCGCTCCGTATCCCCCTGCCCCCGACATTAGGGACCGTCCAGGCCCGTTGGCTCCAAGCCCAGAATGACCACCAGTCCCTAGCGGTGGCCCAGTGGTATGCCTGGCCCAGGGGCGGTCACCCGGCCCCTAGTCGCTGGTTTTGGGCGAATATGCGATCGCAACTTAGCGATCGCCGCCTTACCCCTTGGGTAGCCGTGGCGGTTTTAATCCCCATGCCCCCCCAGGCGGACCTTGACCCCTATGAGCCCTTGGCCCGAGATCTAATCCAGCAGATTCAGCAACAGCTGGTCAGCACCGTGTTTCAGTACTGACTTCATCAAAGAGGTGGATAAAATTTTGGGCAGTTTAACTACCACCACTCAGCCACAGCCTAGCCTGGTGGCTGAGCATTCGCGGTTTGACCGGGGTGATGCTCTAGGGTGATAGTCAGATCTCGCTGGTGTAATCCCGTCTGGCAGGCGGCAGGGGGCAGGGCTTGTTCAATCGGCCAGACCCCTGGTTTGCGGTAACCGGCCAGAAGTTGCTGGGCCACCAGGCCCGTGCCAGCGCCGACGGCGGTAGCGGTGTCGGGGTGGGTAAAGGTGAGGGTAGCGGTCGTGGGTTGTCCCTGCCATTGGCCGGTGACATCGACCCGCATGGCGATGCCGGTACCACTAAAGCGATCGCTCACCTGGGTCATGGCATAGCTAATCTGGGCCAGTGTCTCGATCCGCGTTGGGGTCAGCCAGGCCTGGGGCAGGCGGGCCATTAGCCAGGTGAGGTGGTTATAGATATCGGGCCGAGAACCAAACTTAGTGACCACGGTCTGCGCCGACAAGCTCTGGGGCAGGGTTAGGGCTTCAATGGTGTTAAACCAGTAGACGGCGCAAGGGCCATAGGGGGGCGGAAATTCCACCGGCTGGCGCTGGCTGTAGGGGGCCACCGGCTGGCGCTGGCCGTTGATCCAGGCGTTGATTGGCTGTTGCAGTTCCAGGAAGGTGGTGCGCAGCACCGTGACCCCAGCCCCGCCAGACCCATCCACCACATAGTTGAGCTGGATATGCTCAACCTGATCGAGGGCCTCTGCCCCCTGGCGGGCCATTAGGTTAGACAGGCCGGGGAATACGCCGGTGCTCTGAATAGCGGTGATCCCAGCCGCCTGGGCAGCATCGGACAGAGCTTGGGCCTGAGTCACATAGTCCGGGTTGTCGGCAATGTCGAGGTAATCCACCCCTGCCGCAATGCAGCTGCGCAGCACATGGTCGTCGCGGTAGCGAAAGGGACCAGCACAGTGGATCACCAGGTCATGGGCCGCGATCGCCGTTGCCACCGTCCCTCGATCTGCCAAATCCAGGGGTAGCACCGTCAACCCTGCCTCTATTTCAGTAAGCTGGGACTGTCGGGTTGTGACTGCGATCGCCGCATCGGTATAGCGCCGTAAATCCGCCGCAATGCACCGACCCACCTGACCACAGCCACCAATAATCAGTACCTTTTTCGTCATAGGCCAGTACAGCAAGGCAGCAGTAAGGAAGCGAAAGCAGCTTCCCTAAGCCCTTCGGGCAGGCTCCGTCAACACCCTACGGGCGCACGACGGTGCGCCCCGACTTTCCCCTAAGCCACCAAGGTCTGCTTCTTAAAGGTGGAGAGCCCAGCATATTGGGCCCGATCCCCCAATTCCGCTTCAATTCGTAGCAGCTGATTATACTTCGACAGGCGCTCACCCCGGCAAGGTGCTCCCGACTTAATTTGGCCGGTCATGGCCCCCACCACCAGGTCAGCAATAAAGTCGTCGGGGGTTTCCCCAGAGCGGTGGCTGACCATGCAGGTATAGCCCGCATCGTGGGACATCTTGATCGCCGCCAGGGTCTCGGTGATCGAGCCAATTTGGTTCACCTTCACCAGGGTCGAGTTGCCCACCCCGTCTTTAATGGCCTGTTCAATGATGGCGGGGTTGGTAACAAAGGCATCATCACCTACCAGCTGGATGCGATCGCCCAGGCGTTGGGTCATCACCTTCCAGCCCTCCCAGTCTTGCTCTCCCAAGCCATCTTCAATCGAGACAATGGGGAACTGGTTTACCCAGCTTTCCCACAGGTCAATCATTTCCGCCGAAGACTTGCGGCTATTGTCAGACTTGTAGAACAGGTAGCTGCCATCCTCTTGGTAGAGTTCACTCACCGCCGGGTCCAGGGCAATGGCAATGTCGGCCCCAGGGCGCAGACCCGCTTTCTCAATCCCCTTCAGGATCACCTCAATAGATTCCACATTGCTCTTCAGGTTGGGGGCAAAGCCGCCTTCGTCGCCCACTCCGGTGCTGTAGCCGGCCTCGTTCAGCACGGCCTTCAGGGCGTGGTACACCTCAGCCCCGTAGCGCAGGGCCTCAGAAAAGCAGGGGGCACCCACGGGGGCGATCATAAACTCTTGGAAGTCAACGCTGTTGTCGGCGTGGGCCCCACCATTGATGATGTTGAAGCAGGGCACGGGTAGCAGCACCGACTCAGCACTGCCCAGGTGCATATAGAGGGGAGTATCGGCGGCGATCGCAGCGGCCCGAGCCACCGCCATAGACACCCCCAAAATAGCGTTCGCCCCCAGCGTACCTTTATTCTCAGTGCCATCCAGGTCCAGCATTTTGTGGTCAACGGCCGCTTGATCGGCGGCATCCATGCCTTGGATGACCGGGGCAATGGTGTCATTCACATTGGCGACGGCTTTCAGCACCCCTTTACCGCCATAGCGAGATTTATCGCCATCCCGTAGTTCTAGGGCTTCCCGAATGCCAGTGGAGGCCCCAGACGGTACAGCGGCCCGGCCCTTAGCGCCGCCCTCTAGTACCACATCGACTTCTATGGTGGGGTTACCCCGAGAATCCAGAATTTCCCGCGCCTGTACCGATGTAATTGCAACCATAACCATTACTCCGTTGGTGATTCGATCAACCGCTGTCAGCGTCTCTGCTGGGGAGAGCCTACCAGACGGTAAACAAGTCTGTAGTATCCTACCGAGCGAGCCCTTTTTCCTATGTAGCTGCCATAGCCGTAGGGTGGGCATTGCCCACCACGGGGGAGAAGTTTTCCAGAAGTCACCCAATCAAGCGACTGACTGGGCTAACTAGAGATCGACTTAAAGTATTCCACCTGAAACAATATGCGCAGTATGGACACCGAACTCAGCTAGATGGGCAGGCCTGAATCTAGGCTCTGGATAACGTATTAGCTGGAATACTCTTAGGTGGATAGTACCGGACCTAGGCCCCTAGGCGGCTAATTCTTAGAATCCCCTAAGGATCACCATTCGATGACTTTGACTGTTTGACGACTTTGACTCTGATCCGAGTTCAACCAGTCCGAGTTCAACCAGTCCGAGTTCAACCAGCCGTCAGCCTCCTAAGTCACAGACGACTCCACTACGGCCATCTGGCCCTGGCACTGGGGGCAAAGGCCAAAAAACTCTAGGGTGTGATAGAAAATCTTGAACTTATGGGCCTGGTTGAGCTGACGTTCTAGGTCGTGCACCGGGCATTCATCAATGGCAATGGTATTGCCGCACTGTAAGCAGGTGAGGTGATGGCGGTCTTCCTGGGGCAGGCTGTAAACTGACTCCCCCGAGGGTAAGGTGCGCATTTGCACTGCCCCCTCCAATTTCAAAGCATCCAGGGAGCGGTAGACCGTGGCTAGCCCCATAGAATGGCCCGCTTGCCGCAGCTGCATATATAGGCTTTGGGCAGAGATGGGCTGATCTAGCCCTTTTAAGGCGGTCAAAATTTTGTCTTGATTGCGGGTTCGTCGCACCATGCTGGATCACTCGATTTGCCTCCATTTTATCAACCCACCGATACGGTAGGATAATGAGGCTATTGATTTATGCTGGTTTTCTACCCCCAGCTGGAGTTCGTTGTGCCCCACTACAGTGCTCGCATCTACGTCACCCTACGTCCGTCGGTACTAGACCCAGCCGGGACTGCCGTGCAATCTGGCCTGGCCCACATGGGCTATGACAATGTGGATCAGGTGCGCATTGGTAAATACATCGAACTCACCCTGCAAGCAGATACCGAAGCCGCTGCCACCCAGCAACTCGATCGCATGTGCGACCAGCTTTTAGCTAACCCGGTAATTGAGAACTATCGGTTTGAACTGCAAACCTTGGCAACCGCTTGAAGCGTGGGTGACAGGTAGCAGGTGTCAGGTGCAAGGTGAACGGTATGCGGTGCAAGGTGCAAGGAAAAGCCGCAAACCGCAAGCCGCAAACCGTAAACTCAACTCTCCCCCATCCCCCTACTCCCCCCTTCCCCATGAAATTCGGCGTCATTGTCTTCCCTGGTGCTAACTGCGATCGCGACGTAGCCTATGTGACCCGCGACCTCCTACAGCAGCCCACTCGCATGGTCTGGCACGAGGACAGCGACCTGGACGATATCGATGTGGTGGTGGTGCCTGGGGGGTTTAGCTACGGGGACTACCTGCGTTGTGGGGCGATCGCTCGATTTTCTCCCGCCATGCAGGCGACGGTAGCGCATGCTAACCAGGGCAAGCCCGTCCTGGGCATCTGCAATGGCTTTCAAATTCTGACCGAGGTGGGGCTGCTGCCTGGGGCGCTGATGCGCAATCGGGATATGCGGTTTATCTGCGATCGCGTGCCCCTGCGGGTAGAGCACACCGACCGACCTTGGACCCAGGGCTATGATCCCCACCAGATAATTACCCTGCCCATTGCCCATGGTGAGGGCTGCTACTATGCCGACGACGCCACCCTGGCGGACCTAGAAGCCCATGATCAGATTGTCTTTCGCTACTGTGGTCTCGACGGCTCTGTCGATCAGTCCCAAAACCCCAATGGGTCGCTCCATAACATTGCCGGCATCTGTAACCGCCAGGGCAATGTACTGGGTCTGATGCCCCATCCCGAACGGGCCGCTGATGCGCTTGTTGGTGGCACAGATGGTCTGCCTATGTTTCAAGGGCTCCTCAAGACCCTGGCGGTAGCCTAACTGCGGCTATGTAGTGATTCCCGATTGAGTGAGGTATGCCTTGGCCGAGTCCTGGATCCCCCTGCCCCTCTTGTTAAGGGGGGCAGGGGGATCCCGACGATGTACTTCACCCGAGTGAAATCCGCTATCTCTTCTCAGCCAGGGAAAAATGACAAATCGCCGTTCCCAGGCCCCTAGAGCTTGTTTATGCTGGTCATAGCCATTTATTCGGGAGCGAGGATGTGCAGGGATTTCTGATTGTGATCTTGGGCTCACTGTGCCTGGCCCTGCAAAATGTTGTCGTGCGTGTGATTTTTTCAGAAAGTAACCTATTAGGACAAGTTGACTGGGGTGGGTTCATCCCCCCCACCCTGGCTAACTCCCTCTTAGTGCTCCAGATGCGATCGGTGCTGATTTTACCAGCGGTGGTGTTGCTGTCTTACCGGTTATATCCCTCTACCACCAAGGCTTTACGTCAGTTGACCCAGCCCCCCCAGCGGCTCACCCTGAAGCTGTCACTGATTAGCAGTAGCTTTCTGTACCTAGCCCTGGCGTTGCTATTTATTGCGATCGCCAGCATTCCGGCTGGGGTGGCCACGGTGCTCTTCTTTATGCACCCCGTCATTACTGGCCTATTATCTTGGTGGGTATTTGGCAGTCGCCCCACCTGGCTGCGGCTCGGCGTCACCGTCGGTGTCCTTTGCGGCAGTATCTTGGTGGTACCAAGCTTTGTGGGGTCTACCGGTAACGCCATGTGGCTGGGGGTTGGGGCCGCATTAGGGGCCAGCGTTGCCTACTCGCTCCAGGGCGTTCTGGCCCAGATCTGCTTCCGGCAGATCCATCCTGTTCCCTTTACCCTGATCAACTTTGGCGTGATGGCGTTGCTATCGACCCTCAGCTTGCTGGTTATCCAGATCGATGTGCCGCCTGGCCAGTGGGGTTTGCTATGGCTACTGAGCCTGGTGACCGCAGGGCTGACCCTCCTGGGCCAACTGTTCTATAACATCGGCATTCATCTGGTGCGGGCCGCTTCTATGTCCATTGTGGCCGTCAGTAACCCGGTGTTTACCGTGGCGATCGCCTGGGTTCTGCTGCAAGAGAGTCTGCAGCTACGACAGATGGTGGGCATGGTGCTGGTGGTTGTCAGCATCGTTGCCCTCAGCCAAGAACGATCCCAGGAAGGGCAGGCTTAAGCAAACGCCGATCCGCCAAGGGTCGGCGGCACATCTTGCCAGCGACCGTTGCCAATCGCCCGTACCGCTTCTGACAAACTTACATCGCCGGTATACAGGGCACGGCCCACAATCACCCCCGCCACCCCCTGGGCTTCCAGGGGTAGCAGCCTTAAGAGGTCTCGCAGGGCACCTACCCCTCCAGAGGCGATCACTGGCATCGAAACCGCCTCTGCCATGGCCCGTAGAGCTTCGATATTGGGGCCTTTGAGCGTACCATCCCGCTGAATATCGGTGTAGACTACGGCGGCGGCACCCCGTTGCTCCATCTGTTGGGCTAGGGTAATGGCTTCCACCTCAGAGGTTTCCAGCCAGCCTCGGGTGGCGACTTTACCATCCCGAGCATCAATCCCCACGATGATTTGACCGGGGAATGCTTGGCTGAGGTCACTAACTAGCTCCGGGTTGTCCACAGCTGCGGTACCAAGAATGGCATAGCGAACCCCCAGGGAAAATAAATCTGCCACCCGATCGCGATCGCGTAATCCCCCACCCACTTCCACCGGTACATCCACCGCTCGCACAATTGCCTCAATCGCCTGCCAGTTTTCGGGCTGCCCCGACTTAGCCCCATCCAGGTCAACCAAATGCAGGCGGGTAGCCCCCTGATCAACCCACTGTCGAGCCACCGCTACCGGGTTATCGTCAAACACCTGGGACTGAGCATAGTCGCCCTGATAGAGGCGAACACAACGCCCATCAAGTAGATCGATCGCGGGGATAACGTCCATAGGTCGAAAGAAGCACAACGTTCGTTTTCAGCCTATCTATTCTATCGAGCTATCCCCTATTCACCGGTACCAAATTCCCGTAGACTCCTAAATGCGAATCATCACCGAGAATCATGCTAGACCTGACTGGGAAAAAGGCCCTTGTAACGGGCATTGCCAATAATCGATCGATCGCCTGGGGCATTGCTCAGCAACTCCATCAGGCTGGAGCCACCCTGGGGGTCACCTACTTGCCTGATGAAAAAGGGAAGATGGAAAGCAAGGTGAAAACCCTGGTAGACCCCCTCAGCCCCAGCCTATTTTTGCCCTGCAATGTACAAGACGAAACCCAGGTACAGGCCGTATTTGACACCATCCAGCAAGAATGGGGCAAGCTCGACATTCTAATTCACTGTCTAGCCTTTGCGAATCGTGATGATTTGGCTGGCGACTTTAGTAACACCTCCCGGCAGGGCTTCCAGCTCGCCCTTGATGTCAGTGCCTATTCGTTAATTACCCTGGCCCGAGGCGCCAAGCCCCTGATGACCGATGGCGGTAGTATTGTTACCCTGACCTATTTGGGGGGGGCGCGGGTTGTACCCAACTACAACGTCATGGGCATTGCCAAATCGGCCTTGGAAATGAACGTGCGTTATCTGGCCTCAGAACTGGGTGCCCATAACATTCGGGTGAATGGCATTTCTGCCGGACCTATCCGTACCTTGGCCTCTTCAGCGGTGGGCGGCATTTTAGACATGATTCACCATGTAGAAGCCGTAGCTCCCCTAAAACGCACCGTCACCCAAACTGAAGTGGGCAATACTGCCGCCTTTTTATGTAGTGACCTGTCAAGCGGCATGACCGGGCAAATTCTTTATGTTGATTCTGGGTATTGCATTATGGGGATGTAGGGCATGCTAAGCATATCCGACAGTTTTGAATGGTAACGGTTAGAGGATGACATGCTACAAAACAAGCAGATTATCATCAGTACCTTCCGGGGCTATCTCGACTTTTTAGCCGAAAGTCAGCCCACGTTATCTTCCGAGGCCGCCTGTCAAATTGCGGCCACTTTGACCCAGGCAGAGTTTAGCCTACAGCTGGCAGAAACTAGCCGTAAGGCCTCGTAGGTTGCTAAGTTTGCGGTGTACGGTATGCGGTGCACGGTTTTTCCTTGCACTGTACACCTTGAACTGCGCACCGTACACCTTGCACCGTACATCGTGCACCTTGTACCGCCCACCTCACACCTTGCACCGTACACCCTATAGAAACCCTTGAAAATCCCTAATAAAGGGCTACCTTGAAGTAGGTGGCCCTTTAGTTTGATGTGATCACACCGCAGTTACCTCTATCGAAAGGTAAAACCTGACATAGGTATAAGTAAACCAATCAGTAACTTATGAGTTTGATTACGAATCCCGTTCAGCCAGGCCGGAAAAATACAAGACAGTCTTCAGGTTTTCCCGTAGTATCAGAAATGTGCCCGGTCTATCTAGAACAAGCCTTGGAAACGTTATTCCAGGGACATTCTGTAGATCGAGATCAATGTGTATTTGATGAGAGGATAGCATCATGGCAACCTATAAGGTTACGCTGGTTAATGAATCAGAAGGGCTAAATCAAACTATCGAAGTTGAAGATGACACCTATATTCTGGACGCTGCTGAAGAGCAAGGTTTAGATTTGCCCTATTCCTGCCGCGCTGGCGCTTGTTCTACCTGTGCCGGTAAAATCACCGCTGGCAGCGTTGATCAGTCTGATCAATCTTTCTTAGATGATGATCAAATTGGGGCTGGGTATGTGTTGACCTGTGTGGCCTACCCCACCTCTGACTGCACCATCATGACTCACCAAGAAGAAGAGCTTTACTAAGAATGTCTCCGAAAATTAGCTGTTTTGGGCTATAAGCTCAAAAGGCTGAGGTTATTTTCGGATATGTTCTAAGTTAGTTTGTCTTTAGCCATAGTCGGTCTAATTGTGGATTGATGGGTCATAGTCTATTCTCTGGTTCCCTTGGTGAAAGGGTGAAGGGTGATGCTTCAGTAGCAAGTATCTTGGCAATTGAATGTTGCTGTTGCCCTATCAGTTGGAATAGTGGCAAGGCATTAGCTAGCTAAAAATCTGACATAGCTCAATTGGGGAGGCATTCACGTCAACGAATGCCTCCCCTGATTTATGAATTGGAATCGAGCTGGTAGGGATCTGATCACAGAACTTAGTTGAGCAGGTGTAATGGTGACCTACTCAACCTCTGCCACTCAGTGCCTAGAGCTATTTGGCCGCCGCCACACATTGGTCAACCAAGGCTTTCACCTTATCGACGTTTTGCCAACCCAAAATCTCGGTGACCTTCTTCTCTAAGTTTTTGTAAGAGCGAAAGAACTCAGCAATTTCATCGAGCCGATGGGGCGCGACGTCATCTAGGGATTTCACCTCGACATAGCGGGGATCTTCGGCAGGTACGCAAAGAATCTTTTCATCGCGATCGCCGCCGTCGATCATTTCCAGCATACCGATGGGGCGAGCCGCAATCACGCAGCCAGGAAAGGTGGGTTGATCCATCAGCACCATACCGTCGAGGGGATCACCATCGTCGGCTAGGGTGTTGGGCACAAAGCCATAGTCATAGGGGTATTGCACCGACGAAAATAGCACCCGGTCAAGGATGAAAGCATTTAAGTCTTTGTCAAACTCGTACTTGTTTTTACTGCCAGCCGGGATCTCTACCAGCACATTAATCAGCCCAGGTTCTGGTTGGGCAGGAATACGGGATAAATCCACAACGCTACTCCAATGGAAAAGACTTGAGTATTTTACGGGGCAGTGGCCCCTTTTTCAGGAATTTATAGCGCTGGCCAGTTCGCTTAGGACAGTATTGACCGTCTGTAGCTAAGACTGGGACAGCGAACTGGCGTATAGCCCCCGCTTCAGGGATCAGTAAAAAGGTCCTAACCCTCATGGCGACGGCTACACCCCTATCGCCGATCAGGGACTGGCGTTGTAAACAAGACTGGATCCTGTGTAACGCCGGTGACCGTCGAGAAATGAGCCACCATAAATAAGGGTAAGGTCAGGGTCAGAATCGCGATCGCAAGACCAAGCAAACTCGATAGTTTACTCGGAGGTTCCCCTCCAGGGGTATCAGGTTGACTGGCAGAATCCATACAGTGAAGTGTCTGAAAGCAGCAAGGAACGCAGTGTTGGCATCAGCAGGTGATGAAAACCCTGCGCTGACGAAAGGCCACAGCAGGCCAAAGAACGGACAACCTAAGCTGAGGTTGGCGTTACTTAGCGGCGATGGGGCTTAGGGGGTACATCAAAACCAGCCGATGAGTAGTTATTTTGTGGGCAGAAGAGCTTGCCGCCGAGGCTGGTATAGGAATTAGATCAATTTGCCATGGGTACGTTCTCAGACAATCTTAGAGATCCTTCAGAAATAAATCGTTAGACAAATCACAATGCAGCGACTATCTTGGCCAGGCCATCCCGTTGCCTAGGATGAACAGTAGCTCCTGTAACCGTCTAGCCCGCGACCATAATCACAACCAATTAGCCATTTATATTAGCATTCCCGGCCAGGGGATGGGGATGACGGTTTGCCGACCCGAGAGCAGGAAACCTTAGGCGGGAGACGGTGATCCCATTTCCACCCTGGTGGGCACTGACCCGTGGGACACTTTGCCTGTCAGGATTTATCCTGCTGGGCCTGTAGCAAATGATGAATCGCTTGAAGCTCATGCAAAATTTGCCGCATTAACGTTTGAGTCACGGTTTCTTCCGAGGGCTGCACCTGAATAGTCGGGTTAAGGCCCAAGACCTCCTCCGCAAACCGTCTGACTTCCTGGGGGTGAAATTCCAAAGGGTCATCTTTATCACGACGGATCTCTGGATTCAATTTTTTGGGATCGTAGGGCGGGTTGAGCAGTTCGGGATCCGTATTGGCATAGCGATAGACCGATGCCCGGGACCGATTGAGATATCGCTGCACATCCTCAATATTCAACCGGTTCGTCGTTCCGTCTGCGGACCCCTCACCTGGAGCACCCGAGAACGACGATAACAAGGATTCCCCTGGGCCAGGGGCAATAAAATCGGTATTCATGTCAGCAGGGGATGGAGTCCTCTGGCTACTTTATCAGGTTTGCCGTCACCGCTTGGGGCCAGAGACAAGACTGGCTAAAAAGGTGTCTAGGGTTTAGCTATCTGTGCTACAACCGTGGCACTTGTTAGGGGACACGGAGAGACCAACTGTGAAAGGTAACCGGCGATCGCATCAAGCAAAAAAACTCTCTATTTTGGCGGCAGGCATGTTTGCGTTTGGAGCCTTGGTGGGTCTGACCGCCTCTGACTCTGCATCCGAAGTATCCCAGGGTGGCAACAACACCCATCTAGAGCCAGTGGTGAGAGGGGCACGGCTGCCCCAGCCCCTGGCCTTGAATGGTCGTCCCCAGCTCAACCCCATTCCTGCTACGGTCGATGTTTGGGAGTGCCAGGTGGTAGTAGTCGGAGGTTCCCTTGGCGGGATCGCCGCTGCCGCCCATGCGATGGCTGGCGGTGCCCAGACCTGTTTAATCGAGGTTGCCCCCTGGCTGGGGGGACAAATCAGTGCCCAAGGGGTATCGGCCTTAGACGAGTCCCTGCGGATGCGGTTAAGCAATAGCTTTTCCCCCAGTTGGCTGCGATTTCGCCAACTGATCAAGCAGCAGCCGGTGCCATTACCAGCCTGGAGCCCAGGCGGTAGCGCTCGCACCGTAGCCGACCTGAACAGCTGCTGGGTGGGTGGGCTCTGCTTTTCACCGATCGCTGGTGCTGCCGCTTCAGAGCAACTGTTGCAATCAGCCCATCAGGCCTCCCCAGACAGCCGCTGGGCTACCATGACCGCCTTCAAAGGGGCGGAATTTGATGCCACCGGACGCCATATTACGGTCGTCTATGGGGTTCAACGTACCCCCCGAGATCCTAACTACTACCCTAAAGGGCGACTGTCAGCCGAACTGGCCGATTGGTATAGCTGGTCGCCGACTGACAACTTCGACAAGTCTCCAGTCAAGCTACAGCCACCCCCAGGACAATCGATGATGGTGATCGATGCCACTGATACCGGGGAATTAGTGGCCTGGGCCCAGGTCCCCTACCGCCTGGGGTCTGAATCTCGGGAAACCACAGGGGAACCTAACGCCGCCGCCTTTGACAACCCTGATTGCACCCAAGCTTTTACCTACACCTTTGGCCTGGCCATCCATGACGATGGCGGTGACAGTCTAGCCGCCCTGTCGCGTCTAGGGACCACCTACGGGTTACACGAACACCAATCGGTGTTCGATCTAGAAGGGTTTCCCTTCTTTAGCGGCAAGAGTGTTTTTCACTATCGCCGGATTGTCAGCCAAACCCGCAATAATCCTCACACTGGCACCCCAGCCCGAGGCGATATTTCCATGATCAATTGGACCCGAGGCAACGATTGGAATTGGATGGATCCGCCAGTGATTTTGAAGGACCACGAACTGGCGGCCTCAGGTCAGTACCAGAACTGGATGGGGGGCGTGTCTCAGTCGGCCCTGAAATTTGCTGAAGAGCATGCCCTGATGTTTGCCCGCTGGCTGCTGGAAACCCAGGTTTCCCCCGACTACCCTCTGACTTATCTGTATGGTCCTGACAGCCCGATGGGCACCCTCTCTGGGCTCAGCATGGTGCCCTACTTTCGCGAAGGGCGACGGATCTTAGGCCGCTCCGCCTACGGGCAGGAGGCGTTTATGCTGCGGGAGAATGATCTGCGCTATGACTTTCCTGAACAGCGCAACTTTGCCTCCACCAGTGTGGGCACCACCCACTACGCTATCGACATCCACGGCTGCCGATACCGCAATTGGGGCCCCTCTGGGGATGCGGTTAGTGCCCCAGCTCAAGAGCCCCGGGTCCGCCCGATTCAAATTCCCCTAGAAAGCTTGATCCCCCAGGGGGTAGATAACCTGTTGATCGGTGGCAAGGCGATGGCGGCCACTCATATCGCCAATGCCTCCACTCGGATTCACTATGGCGAATGGCAGGTGGGGGCGGCGGCTGGGGTCACAGCCAGCTGGCTAATGGCCACGGATGCCCCGGTGAGTACCCCCCCCAGTATTGTGCCTGCTGGGGCCATGGGCCAGCTACAGCAAGCTATGGTGCGGCAGGGGCTAAGGTTGAGTTTCTAGTACCGTCTGATCAAACTGGGACCGCCGCCTTGGCTGAGGGGGCGAGTTCTAGGTGTTGGGTGTTGGGTGTCGGGGGGGCAGGGGCCAGGCATGGTTGGCCGACCCCTGCCGCAGGATACTAGGGGTAACACCCTGGCTCAACCGCTGTCCCAGTCTTACTGAACCTTTATGATTTCCTGGTAGATTGCTCGACGATGCAGTCCCGGCCATAGATGCAGCGCATCTTAGGCTGGGTCTGTATGGTTTTAACATCTCAACCGACGATCGTCTCAACCTGATTAGGAGAAACGTTATGGGTTTTCTAGGCAAGCTGTTTGGCAAGAAAGAAGAAGAGAAGGCAAAAGCTACCCCTAAGGTAGACGTGAAGAAAGCAGCGGCTTCTGCCAAAATTGAACCCGCTAAGGTAGGGTTAGATGGCAAGTTTGATGAGAGCGGCCTGGCCAAGCGGGTGGCCAAGGCCTTTGATGATGCTGGTATGGCTGACAACGTGGGGCTTTGGGTGGCCCAGACGGGTTCAACGGTGGTGCTGAAGTACAACTCAGATGCCACTGGGGTGTTAGATCAGGCTAAGAAAATTGCCATGACGGTGGACGGGGCCACTGCCGTTAAAACCGAACCTAATAGCTAGTACAGCAAGGTAGAAGGCAGAACGGGGAATCCAGGCCGTGCAGGGTCTGCCGCTCTAGCTAATAGACCCGTTATTTCTGTCTCGGCGTACTAGTGGTCTGTCAAGCCTAAATTTGTAGGCTGGGTGAAACGCTGGGTCACCCAACCTACGATAATTGTTTGTAGCGGTAGTCGCGGTCTTCAGTTATGGTCTCATGGCAGCCTTTCAGGCCGTTGAGCAGGGCGAATGCCCTGCGATCGCATTCTAAGGGTGGCTCATGACTTTAGAGGTTAGTAGGAGGCAGCTCGATAGCTTGGGTTGAAGGCACGTTGGCGCAGCCTTGCCGCAGGCAATCCCCAACATCTAGCCTAAGCCTCAACGGGGGTGGTCGGGGTGGGGTCTAGACGGGTGACCAGGGCGAGTTCTATGTGGTCTTCGGCGGGGGCATTAAGGTCGGCTCGAATGCTGGGGCCAAAAAAGGTTTCAATTTTGGCTTTTTTCTCCACCCAAGTGGAGAACGGCACCTTGGGGGAATCAAACTCTAGCACTAGGGCGTAGCTACCATCCACGGCAATTTCTCGCACCCCTGTCAGCTCCGGACATTCTTCCCCAGAAGGGCTGAGGCCAAGCTTTTGCAGGGCTACATCCAAGTGGGCCTCTTGGCCATAGCGGTAGCGAGTCACATCCTGCCGCACTTGGTTTTGGGTGGGAGTGGCCTGGGTCGCCCGTAGGTTAAGCACCTCTGGGGTCGTGGGTTGGGTATAGGGGGCGGGCTCTAACTCAGCTGCCCGCAGGGCTAATCCCCCTAACAGAATCGGGATGCCGTAGAAGAAGCCAGCCAGATTCAGGGTGGCATTGTCCTGAAAGTAGGCTACAAACCCAATGATTGTGAGCACACCGCCCACCCCCAGCAGCACTAAACTGAGATTAATTCGCCCTAACATGGTGTCTTTGGCCTGAACGTTACTGTTATTTATCATGCCCCGTTAGGGGTGAGAACGGTAGGGCCAATTGCAGCAGACGACAGCAAACGGACGGTAACTGGCTTATCCTGTCAAAGAAGCGTTTTGAGCATAACCATGGAAGCACAGGGAATTCGCGATCGCATTAGCACCATTAAAACCAAACGAGAGGCCCTGATTCGCCTGTTGGAGCAGCCCGATCTAGGCACCCTGCGGATTGATGTGAACCAGGCCTTAGAAGAAATCGACGATTTGCTGGAAGAATTTGATCGCACCTTCCCGGCAGGATGATAGGTTGAATGCTGGATTTACATCGAGTTTTCAATCTGCCATGGCCACCAGCTACACCGTCGAAATTAACCATCAGGGCAAGACCCACACCATTACTGTTCCAGACGATCAGACTGTTTTGGCCGCCGCCCAAGAGGCGGGGCTAGATCTGCCGTTTTCTTGTAGTGCGGGGGTTTGCACCACCTGTGCGGCCCTAGTGCTGGAAGGGAATGTTGATCAGACAGACGGTATGGGCGTTAGCCCCGATCTGCAGGCCCAGGGGTATGCCCTGCTTTGTGTGGCTTATCCTCGTTCTGATCTGAAGGTGGAAACCGAGAAAGAAGATATTGTCTACCAAAAGCAATTTGGCCAGGGGTAATGCTTTCTGGCAGAAATATAACCACCGTTGCTAAGGGCATCAGTCTCTAGGTGTCAGGTATCAGGGGTGGTTGTCTGACTGATGTCGCAGGGTAGTCGTCCCAGCGTAGAGTAGCCCCAGGGCAAAGTCGATATCTTGGCCATCCTGACGTAGACGAAAAGGCGGTAGGCCCATGGCCCTAGTCACACAGTTCATCACCCTAGAGATCAGCTTGGTTGATGCCGAGGGTGATTTGGTTGCTTGGATTGAAGCTGCTCTGGCTGAGCAGGGGCATCCCTTGCGTTGGGCGATCACCCACATCGACCCTGTTCCCGGTATGGCCACGGTGGAAGCTGTAATCACCGTTCCGTCCTAATGCTGTTTGGCTCATCTATGGTTCAGGATATGTGCCACCGCCGTCCCTATACGGCCATTCTAGTGGTGCCCACCGGCATTGGGGCGGCCATTGGGGGCTATGCCGGGGATGCCTTACCTGTGGCCCGGGGGTTGGCTGCGGTGGTAGACACCCTGATCACCCATCCCAATGTGATGAATGGAGCCCAGCTGTATTGGCCTATAGCCAACGCGCTCTACGTGGAAGGGTACGGTCTGGATCAGTTTGCCGCAGGCCGGTGGGGGTTACATCCTGTCCATGGCAACCGCATCGGCCTAGTCCTTGACCAGGGCATTGAAACCGAGTTGCGCTGGCGTCACCTGCAAGCGGCTGAGGCTGCTCGGGCCACCTTGGGACTTGATCTGACCGATTACGTGGTCACGGACGCCCCTTTGGGGGTAGCACTACGCACAGCTGCGTCGGGGGCCACCTGGGGTACCATCCAGCAGCCGGACGCCTTGCTAAGGGCCGTAGAGAAGGCTTTGGCCGCAGGTGCTACGGCGATCGCCGTGGTGGCCCGCTTCCCCGATGACACCGATGATACGGTGCTGCAAAGCTACCGTCAGGGCCAAGGGGTGGATCCCCTCGCTGGGGCTGAAGCGGTGATTAGCCACCTGGTGGTACGCACCTTCCAGGTGCCTTGCGCCCATGCCCCCGCCCTCAGCCCACTGCCCTTAGATCCCAAGATTTCTCCCAAATCTGCGGCCGAGGAAATCGGCTATACCTTCTTACCCTGTGTGCTAGCCGGTCTCAGCCGAGCCCCCCAGTTTGTCACGACGCTCGCCCAGGGAGCGGCTCTTTGGGCCGATCAGGTGGATGCCATTATTGCCCCTACTAGCGCCTGGGGGGGGAGCGCCGTCTTAAGCCTTAGCCGTCCTGGCATCCAGGCGATCGCCGTAGACGCCAATACCACCACCCTGGCTGTAACCGCCGATGCCCTTGGCCTGCCAGTGATTCGCGTGGCCTCTTACCTAGAGGCCATTGGCCTGATTGTCGCCCACCGGGCGGGGGTACAAGCTCAAGCCTTAACTGCCAAAGTGCCTAGGTTGCAGGCGTTAGGCCAAGGTTTTCCTCCCTTAGACAGATAGAACCTCATAATTCCTGTCGATAGAATTAAAGATATTCATGATTAATCATTGTCAAGCTGAGTTAAACCTTAGGTTTCATAATCGGTAGCTTAGATGGCTTGTGGCTGCTTTCGGGCCGCCGTCAAGGCACTGATATACGACTGGTGGTTTCTATACCGGGTTAGTCAGGCTACCGACAAAATCGCTTAGGCGACGTCAGGTTAACTGTTTCTAGGCTTGGCCCGACTGTCACCCGAGGAGCACCTATGGAAGATCGAATTGTTAACGTTTTATTGGTGGAGGACGATGAAGTGGACGTGATGAACGTCCAGCGGGCCTTCAAGCGCAACAATATCACTAACCCGCTCTATGTGGCCAACAATGGCCTAGAGGCCTTGGGCATGTTGCGAGGTAGCAGCGACAAGCATGACTGCATTCCCAGTCATCGGCGGATCATTTTGCTAGACATCAATATGCCGAAGATGAATGGCATTGAGTTTCTACACGAATTGCGTCAAGACGACGAGCTGAGTACCACCCCAGTGGTGGTGTTGACCATCTCCGATGAGGACCAAGACCGGGTGGAAGCTTACCGGTTAAATGTGGCTGGTTATATCCTCAAACCTGTTACCTTCACGAACTTTGCCGAGGTGATGTCAGCCCTGAACAAATATTGGGCTCTGTGTGAAATTCCCTAAGCAAATTCCCCCTAGCTCCTGGATTACCATAGGTAAGATCATTGCCAATGCAAGCAATTCCTAAAGGGTGGGCCGCCGCCATGGCTAAGGAGCTAACGATTCTGCTAGTGGACGACGATGAAGTTGATCGGATGGCGATCGGTCGTGCCCTGAAGCAAGCGGACTTGCAGGTCACCATTACTGAAGTAACCAACGCCGAGAAGGCACGGGAAGCGTTAGGTAACCAACGATATGACTGCGTCTTTCTGGACTATCGCTTACCTGAGCAGGATGGCTTATCGCTGATTCGTCAACTGCGATCGGAAGGGGTAGCGATTCCGCTGATTGTGCTGACTGGGCAAGGGGACGAAGAAATTGCCGTTGATTTGATGAAAGCTGGGGCCAATGACTATTTGGTTAAGCCCCGGGTTTCCCCTGACCGACTGGCGTCGTTGTTGCGCAATGCGATTCGGGTCTACGAGGCTGAGCAGCGAGAGGCCGAAGCCCGAGCTAAGCTCCACCAAACGAACGCTTTGTTAACGTTGCAAAATCAAGAACTGGAACGCCAGCGTCAATATATTCAAGATCAAAATTTAGAATTGTTGGAAGCCTACCGGGTGAAATCGGAATTTTTGGCTACCATGTCCCACGAATTGCGCACCCCCCTGAATGCAATTCTGGGATTTTCACAAATTCTGGACACCCAGGCCAAAGGGCCGTTAAACGACTATCAGGCTGAAATGATCAAGCGTATTTTTACCAACGGTAAAAATTTGCTGGACCTAGTCAATGATATTCTCGACCTCTCCAAGTTAGAAGCTCAACGGCTTAGCCTAACCCCCGCCCCAGTCGATTTACATCGCCTGGTGATGGCGACCCTGTCTGATCTCCAGTCCCTAGCGAGCGAGAAGCAGCTTACCCTGGATACTCAGTTGACCCTAGAAAATCCCACTGTGGTGAATGACGAGCACCGGCTGCGGCAGGTGTTGGTGAATTTAGTCTCCAATGCGATTAAATTTACCGATCGCGGTGCCATTCGGGTCAGCGTTACTGCCAAAGATGCTGACACCATTACCTTAACTGTTGCCGATACTGGCGTCGGCATTGATGCTGATCATCTGCCCCATATCTTCGAGGCGTTCCGTCAAATCGACCAAACTATCCGTCGTCGTAATTCTGGCACTGGCCTCGGGTTAGCGATTATCCATTCCCTAGTGAGCTTAATGGGGGGGAGGATTACCGTGGATAGCCAACCGGGGCAGGGCACCACCTTTGCGGTCCATTTACCGCGGCAGATTCAAGGCAGCAGCAACCCATAACCCGCTGAAATGCTTCTGGTCAGGGGGGGATAGACCATGGGAGAATAACAGTAACGATTTTCCCTAAGAATTAGCCTGTGAAAGCTCTTGTAATCGGCAATGGTGGCCGTGAACACACCCTAGCCTGGTGCCTGTTGCAGTCTGCGGATGTGACGGAGGTGGTGTGCATCCCTGGCAATGGTGGTACTGCGACGTTACCCCAATGCCGGAACCTGGCCATGACCCTGGATGACTTTCAGGGCATTGCTCGTTTTGCCCTGGTGAATAATTTTACCCTGGTGGTGGTTGGGCCAGAGCAACCGTTAGCCGCAGGCATCACCGACTACTTGCAAGGGCAGGGCTTGAAGGTGTTTGGCCCTAACCAAGCAGGAGCCCAAATTGAGGCTAGCAAAGCCTGGTCTAAAGCATTCATGGCTGAAGCCGGTATTCCTACGGCTCGGGCCGAGGTGTTTACCGACCTAGACACCGCCCTGGCCTACGTGGAGCAACGAGGAGTCCCGATCGTGATTAAGGCTGATGGCCTAGCGGCGGGGAAGGGGGTGACGGTTGCCACTACCCTAAACGACGCCATCCAAGCTTTAAAGGCGGCATTTAGCGGCAAGTTTGGGGCGGCTGGCCAGATAGTGGTCGTGGAAGATGTTTTGGTCGGGCAAGAGGCGTCTGTACTGGCGGTCACCGATGGCACCACCATTCGCCCCCTCCTACCAGCTCAGGATCATAAGGCGATTGGGGAAGGGGATACAGGCCCTAATACCGGTGGCATGGGTGCCTATGCCCCTACCCCGGTGGTGACCCCCGAGATCATGGCACAGGTGCAGCGCCAGGTGCTGGAACCGGCGATCGCAACATTACGGCAACGGGACATCCACTACTGTGGGATTCTCTATGCCGGGTTGATGATTTCACCGGATGGGATACCTAATGTGGTGGAATTTAACTGTCGCTTTGGCGATCCCGAGACCCAGGCGGTGCTTCCCCTGCTTGACACCCCGCTGCACCAGGTGATGCTGGCCTGCATTGACGGTCGCCTGGCCGACTTCCCCCCCTTGCAGTGGAAACCTGGGGCCGCCGCCTGCGTCGTGGTGGCCGCCGCAGGGTACCCAGACAAGTACCCCAAGGGCATGGAGATTTTTGGCTTGGCAGAAGCGGCGGCCACCGACGCCCTAGTCTTTCATGCTGGCACTCGCCGCCAGGACAACGCCATTGTGTCAGATGGGGGCCGGGTGCTGGGGGTCACTGGTCTTGGGGATAGCTTTAAAGCGGCGATCGCCAATGCCTACACCGCCGTTGATCATGTCTGCTTTGAAAATATGTACTACCGTCGCGATATTGGCTATCGGGTCATGGGATAGCCTCGGTGCTGTGGTTCGACGACATTAACTGTCATAGTCAGGGCCTACGGGGTTAGCAGGGGGGGGTATCGTTAGATCACTTGGCAGCTTTCCCCTGACTTAGATATCATCGAACTATTTGAATCGGATCTAGCAAATTTTTCGAAAAGTAGATTTGCGCCAGCAGATTTCCACGTTTGTTTATGGTGTCACGGATGTTTATGGTGTCACGGAGTGTTCTTATGGCTTACCCGAGCAAGCTTTTACCAACTTTGGCCGGTTCCCTAGCCGTTCTGGGTGTTGTAGTCGCCGCCCCAACGGCCCTGGCTACAGATACCGATCCTAACCGTGCTCCTGTAGTCGATACCAACACCGGGTTTGGCAGCAGTGATAGTCGTGGCGGCGGTTTGTTTGGGGAATCATCCAATCCGATGGATCTGCTGCACCGGGCGGTCTTGATGAATGAAACCAGCTTATCTGACTTTAGCCGCCAAAACCAAGGACGGATGACCACTGAAGCCGATCGTTTCCGTAGCTTGCAGCAGGAAGCCATGCGTCAGCAATCCCCGGGCACCCTTGAGGTCGAGGCAACAGAACCAGCGGAGCCTGGTCCTTTCTAAGCATCATCGGCCTACGGAGAGACGTTCTTATCTAAAATTGGCCAAGATGGGCACGCAAGCTTTGCCCATCGCTACGGAGAGGCGGTCTTATTGCTGGCCAAGATTTCTTGGCCTACGGTTTCGTAGTCGTGCCAACCGGCTTCTGCCTTAGGGTCTTTAACGCTGTAAATCACTTGACCGGCTTGGGCGGCTTTTTGAAATGCCGCATAGCGGTGGATCCCCCTTTGCAGCACCGGTAAATCAGTCTTGGCCAACATGGCCCTGACTTCGTCCCCCGCTTTACTGGGGCGAGGGGGGATGGCGGTCAACAGGATTTTGTAGGTTTTGATTTGCTGGCTCACCAGATATTGCACCATCAGGGCCAGGGCATCTAGGGCCAAAATGTCAGGGGTGGTGGGCAAGATTAGCAGGTCACAGGCATTGGCTAATAGCACCAGGTCATCGGCCATGGGCCGGGCTGGGGTGTCGATCACCACATGACCATAGGGCCGGAGCGGCTCGGTGGCTTGCCATTCATCCACCACCCGAAAGGGCAGTTCCCCCCGACTGGCCCAGGCTAAGGCCGACCGATTGGGGTCTGCATCGATCAATAGAGTCTCAGCGTAGCCCTGTAAAAAGGCGGCCAGGTGAATGGCTGTGGTGGTTTTGCCCACGCCTCCTTTGAAGCTGGCGACGGTGATAATCATGGTGGTGGTGGGCTGAGGGGTTGGACTTTAGCGACTGGACTGGACTCAGAGGTTGATCGAGAGCCATTAACGATAAAGTAAACAAAAGCATGACGGTTACTCAAGGGTGGCGGGGGGCGACCCGCTCCCGATCGCGATCGCCCAGTCGTCTACCCCTTGTCTGTTTTCATGGTCCCCTGCACGCTCCAGCTCGATCTGCCTCACCCTCAGGCTACGCAGCACCTAGGCCAATACCTGGGTCAACACTGCCCAGCGGGTATGATTCTGCTGTTGTCGGGGGATCTGGGGGCAGGCAAAACCACATTGGTGCAGGGGATTGGGGTCGGGTTAGGCCTTGTTGAGCCAATTGCCAGTCCAACCTTTACCCTAGTGAACGAGTACCTGGAAGGACGCATTCCCCTCTACCATGTTGACCTATATCGCCTGAGCCCAGCTGAAGCCGCTTCCCTTTATCTTGATAGCTATTGGGATCCACTGGAAACGACTCCTGGGTTAGTGGCGATTGAATGGGGCGATCGCCTACTGCCCCCTCCCCCCGATGCCCTAGGGATTACCCTTACCGACACCGCCGCAGGTGGCCGCCAAGCGACCCTGGTGGCCACCACTTCTGTCCATGTCACTCTACTGGAGAGCTTGCCGGACTATGGCCTACTGGTTAATGAAGTCTGAACCCGATGTATACAGCATTGATGATCTAAAGCGGGATAACACCGAGCTCTGGGATGGGGTACGTAACTACCAGGCGCGCAATTTTCTCACCAGCATGGCGGTGGGAGATTTAGCCTTTTTTTACCATTCCAACACCAAACCTCCCGGCATTGTGGGCCTGATGGATGTGGTCGAGACCCAAGTGGTTGATCCCACCCAGTTTGACTCAGCCAGCCCATACTATGACCCTAAGTCATCGCCAGAGCAGCCCCGTTGGCAGACGGTGACGGTGGGTTATAAAGAAACCTTCACCCCCGGCATTACCCTAGACCAAATGAAAGCCGCTTTCAGCCCCGAGGAACTGTGGGTGGTGCGCCGGGGTAACCGCCTCTCGGTGATGCCCGTGGCTGATGCGGTGGCCGCAAGGCTTTTGACTATGGCCCGCGGCAAGGGTGAGCCGTAAGCTGATCGGATGATTCACCAAAGTCCCATGTGGATGGACCTATTGTAAAACTGGCCGCCTGCTTCCGGGATTGGGGCCGCAGGACTGAAGGCATCAGTAACCCCCAGACTACGGTAATTGCTATGTTGGCTGACTTACCCCCCCTGTACCGCTCGGCTTGTCTTCAAGCCTTAGTTAGTCAAACCCTATCCTTAGGAGAATTAGCTCCAGAGGTAGACACGATTATTGCTACCATTCAAGAGCAACCAGACCTCACTCCCATGGAACTGGATCTACTCGCTCGCCTACGGCATGCCTTAGCCCAAGGTCAAGTGCTGCAGGGGGCATGGGTACCCATACGGCTGTAAGCCTAACACTGCCCTATGCGTCTGCCAGATGACCCGGAAACCCCCATTAGCATCAACATTGTGCCGATGATTGATGTGGTGTTTGCGGTGCTGGCCTTTTTTATCATTTCCAGTCTATTTTTAACCCGTCACGAAGGGTTGCCTGTGGCCCTGCCCGGAGCCCAAACGGCTGAAGGGCAGCCCCAACAGCGGCTGGTGGTCACCCTTGACTCCAGTGGCCAGGTGTTCATTGGCGATCGCCCCTATGAGGACAACCAGTTGCTAGCAGCGGTGCAGACGTTGATTACCGCTACTGAGGGGAACTTGGTGGTGATTCGGGCTGATGCCAGTGTCCCCCATGGTCGGGTTGTGGCTGTGATGGATCAACTGAGAACCCTAGAGGGGGTCCAGTTAGCCATTGCCACCCAACCCCATGACGCCTTAGCTCCTGCCCCGTGAAGGTGCAACCACAC
Organism: Leptolyngbyaceae cyanobacterium CSSed165cm_216; assembly: GCA_007135385.1. GTDB lineage: Bacteria > Cyanobacteriota > Cyanobacteriia > Phormidesmidales > Phormidesmidaceae > Nodosilinea. Next base: position 7,419 of record SLIY01000224.1, on the reverse strand, counting down.
ATGAATTGACTACAAATGAATTAACCTGACAAATGCATTAATCTATAGAAGTGCAGTTCGGGCCGCTGATCCAAGTCCAGTTCGAAAACTGGCGCTTTCCCCTAGACAGAACCTTAGTGCTGGACTTGGTACAGGTTTAATTAGCCGCAGTCAGACTGACAGGACTGGGCCTACCGTCGCGCAGCAAAACCCTAGGAACATCATGGACACAATCGTACAGCTGCTGGTGAAAAGCACCGTCGCGCTAACCCAGTTGATTCAGCCCATTTTGGTGCCGATGTGCTTTGTGCTGGCCTGGTTATTAGTCGGTTTAGTGGCTTGGAACCTGATAGCGGCCATCCGTGATGGGGTCAACCGGGCCACGGTGATGCATAAAATTCCCTGTGCCAACTGCCGTTATTTCACCAACAGCGCCTTTTTGAAATGCCCCCTGCACCCCAAGACGGCTCTCTCAGAGGCTGCCATCGACTGTGCTGACTTTGAAACCAGTAACCTGATGGAGGGGCATTAGTACCGGTTCACACAAATACGATCACCTTGAAACGATCACCTTTGCGAAGGGTGTCATATTCTAGGTACCAGACATCAGGAATGGTTGGCCGACTTATGCCGCAGCGCCCTATAGCCGCCGCCAGTGCAGATGGCCCCATAGTCAAGACACATCACAGGCGTAAAACCCGCGTTCAGCAAGTGTTTCACTCGCTCTGCTACGTACGGGCTATGCCCTACGTTCTTCCCTCTTTGTTCTTTTGCTATATATCAAGGTTCTTTTGCTATATATCAAGCCCTGATCCTAGGGGTGAGGGCCGCCTTGGGATAGGCAATGCGCTTGTGGTTGTACTGCTGCCACACCTGCACAAAAATACCAGCAATCACGGTCATGTGCTCACGGGTGAGGCCCGAGTCGACCAATTGGTTATCTTTCCAGCGGGCGCGCATAATCCGATTGACCATGGCCAGGGCTTCATCTGGGGTGGCATTGGTCAGCGATCGCAGGGCCGCCTCGCAGGAATCTGCTAGCATTACAATCCCGGTTTCTGGGGATTGGGGAATTGGCCCATCATAGCGGAAGTCGGACTCTTTCACCGCCAGAGCCGGATCGTCCTTGGCCATTTCTTCTGCCTGGTGGTGAAAATAGCTGATCAGCATTGTTCCCTGGTGCTCGGGGATAAAGGCGCGCAGGGCTTTCGGCAGGCGACACCTACGGGCCATAACCAGTCCTTCGGTGACATGCTTTTTGATGATGGTGGCACTCACCCAGGGATCATTCAGCTCGTCGTGTTTGTTCGGCCCTCCCATCTGGTTTTCAATAAATCCCTGGGGATCGTGCATCTTACCAATGTCGTGGTACAGCGTGCCAGCGCGCACCAACTCCACATTGCAGCCCAAGGCTCGAGCCGCCGCCTCCGCCAGGCTAGCTACAAATAGGGTGTGCTGAAATGTACCCGGTGCTTCTGAAGCCAATCGCTTCAACATGGGGCGGTTGGGGTTAGAGAGCTCCGCTAGACGAATTGGGGTGACCAAATCAAACAGGTGCTCTAGATAGGGGCTAATGCCCAGGGCCGCAATACTGGACAGGACCCCGTAGACCCCCTGGAGGGCGGCCCCGGTCAAAATGGTGGCCCAGGCCGACAGCAGCGACACCGGACTGACCACCAGGGTCAACAACACATAAACGACCCCCTGGGTTAAGCCTATGCCCCCCCCCAGCAGAGCCAGTTCTTCCCGCGATCGCATTCGCCCTGCCAGAATACTGCACACCAAGGCCCCCGCCACCCCCGCCGCAAAGGGAATACCGCTGACCGTAGCGCCCACCGGCAGTAACACGGCCAGGAGGATCACCACCGTCCCCCCCAGCACCGGTCCATAAAAGCTCCCAGCTAACAAGCCGATGGCCGGTAGCCCATAGGCCACCACACTCACCATCTTCATCACCCCAGCACTGACCACCATCGCGGCGATCAAGACATAGTCTTGCTGGCGTAGGCGTTGGGGCACCCACTGCTCGATCACCAGGAAAGCCCCTACACCAACTCCCACCAGCCCGCCGAACATGGCAAGACCCCAGTAGTTAAAGCGGCGCTGACTCAGGTTAAAGCTATCCAGTAGCACAAAATCACTATGGGAAATCGTATCCCCGGCTGCTACAATCAGCTCTCCTTGCTGCGCCTCCACATAGACGGGCTTCACCGCTTCAGCGGCCATATCCGCCTGAATGCGAGTGCGGTCAGAATCTTCCACCAAGTTAGGTTCTAGCACTGACAGTAAGAGGGTCTTAGCAACCCCCTCCATCGACCGGGGCACCGAGCCCCGCAGCTGGGCTTCAGTGGCTTCGGTCAACACATCAGCGGGTAACCCAGGGGCAATTCCCTGAGCCAACATCCGTTCTGCTGCCCGGTGCAGGCCACTTTGGGTGTTGGCCCACTCTTGGGTATTCACCTCAAACAGTTGCGGACTAGCGGTGAGTCCGTCCACCTGAGACGCCAGTAAGGTCAGATTAGCCATGGCCTGCTGATAGGACTGGCGAGATTGCTCAACCCGATCGAGTAACTCCGCAAACGCTTGGGTGGAGGCTCGCTGGTTATAGGACCATAGCTCTTGCAGCGCCTTTTCTTGATCCGGGGTCAGGGTTTGGCCCCGGATTAGGGTTTCCAGTTCCACGGCGGAGCGCGGCCCAGCGTCTACATCGGCGGCAGGGGCTACTAGACTGCGTAACTTCAGCCAACTGGCATCGTCAGACTGGCGTAGATAGTACTGTACATGGGTAGACAGATGGGCCGTAGAAACAAACGGCACCTGCTCGGCTTGGCGCAGAATATCCCCTACCTGGTTGGTTAAATTGCCCAGGGAACGCAAGACGGCTTCATTAGTAGCATCGTCAATTCGCAGGACTCGCAATGCCCCGGTGCGGGCATCTCGCCGTCGTTCCTCCGTCGTCTCACGGTCTTCTACCCGGGCATCTGCGGGGGCCACCACCGTTTCAGGGGCAACACTACCTACCTGTAAGCTGGGTTGGTTGTAAAAGCGCTGACCCAGCACCGCCGTCAGACCGAGAATGGTAATTGTGAGGGCGAGTTTCGGATGACGCACACCGCGACGCCGTTTAGTGGGCCGACAGGTGGCAGGACGGGAGGCGGGTGCAACCGGGGTCGCCACCATACCAGTATCATCAGCCTTTTTGGGGGATATCTCAGCCCCGGCACCGGGCAGCCCCGTGGAGGACGGCCCGATGGAAGAGGGCGACAACGGCTGCAGTCCTGGTACCGGTTTACCGGCCCAGGAATTGCCTGTCAGCGGATGGGTCTTAGAGTTAATCGAGGGCGGGTTGCCTGACCACCATCGTTCAACCGTTGCCACTAAATCCTGAATCGCCTTCATAGGTTAAAGGTTAGGAACGTTAACGAACTCTGCTCATGTAGCAACAGTAGACCGATGACCACGCCTCATAAATAGGTTAAATCAACCATCAAGGCTAGAGTTCTTCTTCAGCCATTATAAGCGTCCCTTTTTGAGGTGCAGTGGTAGCTGTAGACAGTTCTCCTAAGCCTCAATCGGTGGCGGTGTCAGACCCTGACCCAGGGCTTGGCCACGACCTGCGGCCCAACTGGCATAGAGGGTTTTAGCCAAGGTCTCTAAGTCGGGGTAGGAGTCACCCCAGGCCGTATCCTGGGGACCCATGGGGTAGCTCAACCACAACGGCACAACCCCTGTTTGCCAGGCTAGAAGGCTGCCCACGAGGCCGATCATGGCTGTCGACCAGCCCATGCGATCGGCCAGCCCTAGGGCTAGGGTGAATTGCTGTTGACTCTGCTGGATGAGGATCTGGGCGCGCCCATAGCCCGATCGTGGGTTAGACGTTGGCCATCCATGGCACTGTTCTAGATGGGGTGGTTCCGGGGGGTGGCTGCCCTGGGGTTGATGTTGATTCAATCGGTCACAAATGATTACAAACCCTTCGTCTAAGGCCATCTGATCTGGCGCCTGAAGCCCCAGGGATTCAGTCCACAGCTGCATGGCCCGACGGCGGTGGCCATAGCCATCGGCATTCACCAACAACACCGGTAAGGCCGCCAGCAGTAGTGCCCCGGGTTGCCCCTGGGCCTGGGCTTGGGCCTGGGCTTGGAAATACTGGGTCCAGCGATCGGCGGGGGGTAACGGTGCCCTTGTACAGGCCTGGGCCACCGCTAAGCAACCGGCAAACCAGGGGGCTGCTGCCGGGGCCGATCGGCCCAGCCGATCGGCAAAATTGACCACTTGCAACCAGCGATCGCAGGCTAGCAAACTGATCACAACGGCCCAAAACCGCTGTCGAGTAGACACGAAACTAACGCTCACAAGCTATGGTTATAGCCTAGCCTTTATGGACTAACTAACGACTATATAATGCTTTCGTCTGTTCTGCTGGAGATGGTGACCATGATCCCCTTAGCCCCTGCCTCGCCAACCCTTCGTTTGCCTCGGCTGAACTATCGCCAGTGGGCCTGCGGCCTAGCCAGCGGTATGGTGTTGGCCGGGGTAGCCACCGGGGCCGCCCTGGGACAGGTGCCTAATCTCGGGGCTCCCCCCACGGTCGATACTAATGCGGCCCCTTCGGTCACTGGAGGCCGCATTGTGCGGCCCACGTTACGGCCTGGTAGCCAGGGGGATGCGGTCAAAGAACTCCAGTCGATGTTAGTGCTGCTGGGCTACCATGCTGGACCCGTGTCTGGGGTCTATCAAGAGGATACCGAGGCGGCGGTGAAGCAGTTCCAGGCGGCGGCTGGGGTCACCGCTGATGGCATTGTGGGGCCAGCCACCTGGAGCCAGTTGTTTCCCACCCCACCGTCTGAGGCTAGCCCACCTACGGCGACCATCCCGCAGTCCGAAACCCCCAGCAATACCCCTGGCCCCACCCAAACCACGCCCCCGGCCTCTACCCCTCCGGCTTCTACCCCCCCGGCCACCTCCCCAACGGCCCGCCCGGTGTTGCGTCCGGGCATGGAAGGGGCCGCCGTGCGCCAGCTGCAACAGGCCCTGACCAGTAATGGGGTCTACAGTGGACCAATCACGGGGTTCTTTGGCCCGCTTACTGAGGAGGCGGTACGGCGCTTGCAGGCGGATAATAACCTGGAGGTGGATGGCATCGTTGGTCCCGCCACTTGGGGCGCGTTGGATTAAGCCGTTTTGCCGTGGCTCTCAACGTGAGGCTCGACAGAAGAGTCGCGTACAATTAAGCCAACCGAATTGCCTGGTTTGGAGCCGCTGTGATGGAACCTGTGAGCCTGACGGCCGCCGCGATCGCCACACTGGTGGCCACCAAAGCCTTTGAGAAAACCGGCGAAAAGCTGTCCGACAGCGTCTGGAACCTGGTTAGCGGCTTTTTGACTGCCCTGCGTAAAAAAGACCCGGCCACCGCCCAGGCCATTGAACAAGTGGCCCAGCAGCCCACCTTGGCTGACCAACAGCCCGCCACCCACGGCACCGCTACCTTGGTCACAACCGTAGAAGCCTTGGCAGCCCAAGATCTTGAGCTACAAACCTCAGCCCAGGCGATTCAAACAGCGGTGCAGGCCCAGCCGGGGGCAATTGTAAATATGACTCAGCTGGCGGAAAAAATCGGTGTCGTCAACCAGGGCACCGTCGTCAACCAGCAGAACACCTTCAGCTTGTAGGGGCTAATCGGTGGTTGAAAAAATTGGGGTCGTCAACCAGGGCACGGTTGAGAATCAGCAAAATATCATCACTATCCAGGAGGGTCAAAAGGCTCGACTGATTTATAGCGACCCCCTGCCTGACCTGCGCTATTTTCAGGGGCGACAGGCTCAGCTTGGCGACCTGACCACCTGGCTGCAAGATGGCACCACCGCCATCATTGGCGTGCGGGGGGAGGGGGGCATTGGCAAAACTACCCTGGTGGGCAAAGCCTTTGCCGACTGCCTTGGCTTTGCCAGCAAGTTTGGGGCCGATGTGCGCACCGGTACGGTTCTGTCCGCCGTGGCCCGGCGGGCTTTGCTAGAGCTAGACGTGCCCCTTGACCAGGTGCAGGCCATTGACGACAAAGACCTGCCTCAGCGGCTGCTGCGCCATCTACAAACGGGTCGCTACCTGCTGGCGATCGACAATATGGAGTCGCTGCTGACCCCAGAGGGAGAGTGGCAGGGGGGCTATGCTGACTTTTTGAGAGATTTTCAGCAGTTGGGTAGCCAGAGTGTGCTGCTGCTGGCCAGTCGAGAATACCCGCCCAAGTACTTTGGCTGGCGACAGTCGGAATGGTTGTTGCTGGATCAGGGCCTGACCCCGGAGGAAGGGGCGGCGCTGCTGGTGGCGCTGGAGGTAGAGGATGACCCGGCCCTGGTGTCTTTGGCCCAGCGGTTGCAGGGCAACCCCTTGGCCCTCACCCTAGTGGCCGGGTGGTTGCGCCATGAGTATCGCCCTGGCCACCGCCGGGTCAGCCATTTAGACCAGTTTGATAACCTGTTTCAGCTCAGGGGCGATCGCCCCTACGAAACCAACATCAGCGCCGAGGATGTGTTGATCTGGAGCCTGGATCGCCTGCCCGAGCCGCTGCGGCACCTGCTGAACCAGGTAAGTGTGTTTCAAAACGAATTTACGGCGGAGATGGCTGCGGCCCTGGTGCCCGAGCAACCTGTGACAGATGCTGACCTGCGCGATTTGGATCGGCGATCGCTGCTGCAAGAACTGCCCCAGCCCAGTACCACAGGCCACCAGCAATTTCGCCTACAGCCCCGCATTCGCGAGTTTGTGCAGCGGCAGGCGGGGGATTTGACCAGCGCCCACGAACGGGCGATCGACTACTTTTGGAGCCATCGTCGGCAACAGTTTGGGGCTAGCGACAGCATAGAGGTAGCTAGGGAATACTTGGAGGCGTTTTACCATTTCATAGAATTGGGCCGCTTTAACGATGCAGCCCGCGTAGCTCATGGATGCGCTGGCTTCTTTAGGTTGCGCGGATACTACAACACCCTAGTTGATCTATATGGTCAGCTCCATCGCCAGTGGCAACCAACCCAGGCAGAAAAGCTCAACTTTGGCCATGTTTGTGGCACTTTGGGCGATGCGTACCAGTGGTCGCTGGGGCAATACCAACAGGCTATTGACTACCACCAGCAGCACTTAATGATCGCGCGGGAGATCGGCGTTCGCGAAGCGTTTCCGCTGGAAAGTCGCCGTGGTGAGGCCAAGTCCCTGGGCAATTTGGGCAGTGCGTACGAGTCGCTGGGGCAATACCAACAGGCCATTGACTACCATCAGCAGTCGTTAGTGATCAAGCGGGAGATCGGCGATCGCCGTGGTGAGGCCATTTCCCTGGGTGGCTTAGGCAGTGCGTACGAGTCGCTGGGGCAATACCAACAGGCCATTGACTACCACCAGCAGTGGTTAGCAATCGCGAGGGAGATCGGCGATCGCCGTGGCGAGGCC
>SLIY01000278.1 GCA_007135385.1 Leptolyngbyaceae cyanobacterium CSSed165cm_216 | reverse complement strand
TGGTCTTCCCCGATCCGGTGATTTCCATTGCCGTATCGCCTAAGAAGAAGGGTGACAACGAAAAAATGGGCATGGCGATCAGCAAGATGGTGCAAGAAGATCCTTCCTTCCAGGTGGAAACTGACGAGGAAAGCGGCGAAGTCATCCTCAAGGGCATGGGTGAGCTGCACCTAGACATTAAGGTGGACATTCTGAAGCGCACCCACGGGGTGGAAGTGGAAGTGGGTAAACCTCAGGTGGCTTACCGCGAGTCTGTCACCAAGCGATTGGTAGACAGCTACACCCACAAGAAGCAGTCTGGTGGTTCGGGGCAGTACGGCAAGATCGACTACGTGATCGAGCCGGCAGAAGCCGGTACCGGCTTCCAGTTTGAGTCATCTGTGACGGGGGGTAACGTGCCTCGGGAATTTTGGCCCGCTGTCCAAAAGGGCTTTGAAACCAGCATCGACAAGGGTCCCTTGGCGGGCTATCCGGTGGTAGACCTGAAGGTAACCCTGACCGATGGAGGCTACCACCCGGTAGACTCCTCGGCGATCGCCTTTGAGATTGCCGCCAGGGCCGCCTATCGCCAGTCGCTGCCTAAGGCCGGTCCTCAACTGCTAGAGCCGATCATGAAGGTGGACGTCTTCACCCCTGACGACTACATGGGCGATGTGATCGGCGACCTGAACCGTCGTCGGGGCATCATCAAGTCCCAAGAACCCGGTGCCACCGGGGTACGGGTCAAGGCTGATGTGCCCCTGAGCGAAATGTTCGGTTATATCGGTGACCTGCGCACCATGACCTCGGGCCGGGGCCAGTTCTCCATGGAGTTCTCCCACTACGCCCCCTGCCCCAGCAATGTGGCCGAAGAGGTGATTAAAGAAGCTAAGGAACGCCAAGAGGCAGCCTCTAAGTAGGGTTTATCGCGGCTGGGGGAAACCTCAGCCGCACTTTTTTCTCCGGATAATTTCAGCTCCGACCCCATGGGGTCGGAGTTTTTTGGTGGTTGCGATCGGGCTTATACTGATGGGCCAGATAAAAAGCCCCCAGATGGTTAAATCTGGGGGCTTGCATAGAGTCAGCTAAGGTCTAAGGGCGGATAGTCGTCGTGGGTTAAAGCATCACGCCGGGGGGTAGAATCACTTGATCTACCGCATGAATCACCCCATTGCTAGCCTGGATATCAGCTTCAATCACCTGGGCATTGTTAACCGTCACCTCACCGGTGGTCTCGTCCACGATCACATTGAGAGGGGTACCAACGGCTGTCTGTACTTCACCAGTCGCTATCTGATCAGAGGTGATTTCTTCCTGTAGGACGTGGTAGACCAACACCTGCTGCAGCACATCCTGGTTTTCAGGCAGCAGGAGCTCGTCTAGGGTGCCTTCTGGCAGCGCTTCGAACGCCGCATTCGTGGGTGCAAACACCGTCAACGGCCCACTCGCCGCTAAGGTTTCGGTTAAGCCAGCGGCTTCGATCGCCTCTACTAGAATGCTAAAGTCGGCTTCGCTGGCGGCAACATCAATCACCGTGTTGCCGTCACCCATGCCCGCCATCGGATCTTCAGTGCCATAGTCTTCTTCCACCGCGACTGGATCTTGGCCGGGTTCAGTGGTCTCTACGGCCGTGTCTGTGGCTGTCCCACAAGCCGCTAGTAGGGCTGCTGCCCCGGCGCTGGCAAGGCCAACCAGCCACCGCTTTGAAGAAGTTGTTCGATTGCTTGCCATAGTCAAAGTCCTTGATGTTGCTACGTCGCGCCCAGGCGCAGAGTTTAGGCATTTGCCTTGAAAAACTCTTAACGCACCTTAACAATCAGAGTTTTGAGTTAACCTCTTCCGAACGGCAGAGATAAAAGTTCCCGAAAACGTAGCCCCAGGGTAAATATGAGTTGGCCACCACTGGATCGATGCTGGTGGTCTAGCGGTTTCCAGACAGCTGTTGATCTCGCTTGGCTTGGAGTGCGGCTAAAATCTGGCGGTGGCGATCGCGGCTGATCGGATAGCGATAGGCAAACCCCAACCCAATCACCAACAGCAGCGCCGGAAAGGGGCCAATCAGCAGGCGAATCGCCCACAGGGCCTGGGGCGGTTGAACTACCGCATTGGCGTCATAGCCGGTCCAGCCCAACATCTGCCCCGAAATAAACAGGGCCATGGCCAGGCCCAGCTTTTGCAAAAACACCAGGGCGCTAAAGTACAGCCCCTCCCGTCGCAGGCCAGTTTGCAGCTCATCCAGGTCAATCACGTCGGGCAGCATGGCAAAGGGCACCATATATAAGGTAGCTACCCCTACCCCCGCCACCACTCCTAGGGTATACATCCAGACAATCTGCCCTGGCTGTACCGTCGCCAACCCAGCCAGGGCGATCATCGCCAGGGGGGCACCGAGCAAAAACACCGTGCGTTTGCCACTGTGCTTGGCCACCCGGTCCCAGAAAAAGAGCATGGCGATCGCGGTTCCCTGCACCGCCAGGGCCATTTGGGCAAAGTGGGTTTCGGGCAGGCCCATCCAGGCACTGATAAAGTAGGGCAGCATCGCCGCCGTCACCTGAATCCCCATCCAGCCACACAGGTAGAGGCCCAGCACCTGGCGAAAGGCGACGTTTTTGAACACACTGCGAATTTGCCCCAGCAGCGATCGGGATGGGGTCTGGGGAGACAGCCTGGGATGACGCTGCCGCACCTGCCAGTAGCGCCGGTAGGTGCCCGCCACACATAGACCAATGATGAACACTACCAGCACCGCCGATAGGGCCCCCATGGTCAGGTACTGCCGTTTGGGGTCTTCCACTTGGGCAAACACGATCTGGGCCATCACCAGGGCGGCAATGCTACCGCCAATGCTAAAGGCCGACTTCATCCCAATCAGGTCGGTGCGCTCGTCGTAGTCGTCGGACAGTTCGGCGGC
>SLIY01000203.1 GCA_007135385.1 Leptolyngbyaceae cyanobacterium CSSed165cm_216 | reverse complement strand
GTCAAACTGGTGACACTTACAGCCTGGAGGGAGACAACCCAGTCGAGTACGCCGTCAAGATGGTGCAGTTTCCCCAGGACACCCTGTTGAGTGCCCTGTACGATCGCGGCGAACTGAGTGAAGCCCTGATGCAGGACTTGGCGACAACGGTGGCGGCGTTTCACTTGGCGGCTGAGACCAATGATCATATTCGCAGCTATGGCCAGGTTAGTCAGATTCGGCAAGCCTTTGACGAAAACTACGAGCAAACCACCGAGTTCATTGGCGGCCCCCAAACCCAGAGTCAGTTTGACGAAACCAAAGCCTACACCGATCACTTTTTTGCCACCCAAGCGGAGTTATTTCACCAGCGGGTCGAGCAAAACTGGATTCGCGCTGGCCATGGTGATCTACACCTGAACAACATCTGTTATTGGCAGAACCAACTCTACCTGTTTGACTGCATCGAGTTTAACCAGCCCTTTCGCTACGTGGATGTGATGTACGACGTGGGCTTTGTGGTCATGGACCTGTTGGCTAAGGATTGCGCTCCCCTAGCTAATGCCTTCTTGAATGTTTATGTGGAGCGCACCGGGGACTGGCTGGGGCTCCAGTTGCTGCCACTTTATATCAGCCGCCAAGCCTATGTGCGGGCCAAAGTGACGTCATTTTTACTGGCGGATTCTGCCATAGACACTGACACCAAGCGACAAGCCGAGGCCAGCGCAGCGGGCTACTATCGCCTGGCCTGGGCCGCCGTCCAACCCAAGTCAGGACAGCTGATGCTAATGGCGGGCCTGTCTGGGTCTGGGAAATCCACCACTGCCCGAGCTATCGCCCGACAGATCGATGGGATTCATCTGCGATCCGATGCGGTGCGTAAGCATCTGGCGAATATTCCCTTGGATCAGCGGGGCGATTCCAGCCTGTACACTCCAGCCATGAATCAGGCCACGTACGATCGCCTGCTGGCCCTAGGGCTAACCCTGGCTGAGGCTGGATTTACGGTGATTTTAGATGCTAAATACGATCGGGTAGCTTTTCGGCAAACAGCGATCGCCGCCGCCCAAGCGGCTAACCTACCGATTACCCTGCTGCACTGTACCGCCCCCCCTGCCGTGCTAGAAGCTCGCCTGGCCGTCCGCTCTGGAGATATTGCCGACGCTACGGTAACGGTATTGCAACAGCAGCACATGGAGCCATTTACCGCCGCAGAACAACCCCTGGTACAGACCATTGATACTACCGACGACCTAGCACCCCAAATAGCGGCTATAGTTGGGGCATAAGCAGCCAGGTTAGCAAGGCGAGGAGAACACGGTGGCCGATAAAATTATCCCGCGAGCGTTGAAAATTTGGCTGGGCTTTCTATTTGTCTTTTTGCTGCTGGGCTATGGCATTATCCCCAGTATTGGGTTTGGCGCGATCGCAGGGGTAGCAGGAGGCACCATTGGGGCCTGGTGGATTACCCCCGGCGGTGAACCCAGGAATCTGGATCTACCAGAGCCAATTCGCAAACTTAGTCGGCAAATTCGGCAAACCCCAGAGTGGTTACCGTTTAGACAGGTGCTTGACCGTAATCGAGGCCGCCGGTATTCTCGGTCCCGCCGGTAGTCAGTCCCAAACCTGGGGTGGGCATACTACAGTCAGTCGACACGTCAATCAAGAAAGTCATGATTGAGGTTACTGACTGGCAACATCTATCCTAGTGACCGGTGAGTACAGAGCGAGCATATTGGCTAACGTGGGCCCAGGCCAAAGGTCTAGGGCCAGTCTTACTAAAGCGGCTGCATAGCCACTTTGGCAGTTTAGGGGCAGCTTGGCAGGCAGATGGCGCCGATCTACTTGCCGTTGAAGGTATTGGTCTGGGGCTAGGGGCAAGCCTGGTGCAATACCGGCAATCCGTCTGTCCTGAGCAAACCTTGGCCACCTTTGAGCAGCAACATCCTAACTTTTGGACCCCAGCCGATCCCCAGTACCCGACATTGCTATTTGAAATCACAGATCCACCGCCCCTGCTGTTTTACCGTGGTCGTCCAGAACTGGCTGAGGCCTTAAAGACTCAGCCATCGGTAGGCATAGTGGGAACCCGTAGCCCCTCCGACTATGGCCAACGCTGGACCCGTCGGTTAACACAGCAGTTAGCAATACATGGGGTAATTGTGGTGTCAGGACTAGCGAATGGGATTGATCGCCATGCCCACTACCAAACCCTAGAGAGTAACGGATTAACCATCGCTGTTTTGGGCACAGGGGTGGACATAGTGTATCCCTGGGCAAACCGCACCCTGCAAGAGCGGATTGCCGGTGTTGGCTTGCTCCTGAGTGAACACCCCAACGGCACGCCCCCGGACCGAGTGCACTTTCCCCGCCGCAACCGGATTATTGCTGGCCTCAGCCGGGCCGTGGTGGTGACCGAAGCCCCACTCCGTTCCGGGGCATTAATCACCGCTCGCCTAGCCAATGACTATGGCCGAGATGTATTTGCTTTGCCAGGATCTCTAGATAACCCCTGTAGCAGAGGTTGCCTAGAGCTAATTAACCAGGGCGCCCAAATGATCTTGGATGAAAAGACCCTGGTTACTGAGATGGCTTATCTGCCCCAGTTGGATAGCGCTTCTCCCAAGGCCGAGGGATGGCCAGAGTCTACATCTCAGATTCCCTCATTATCACCAGCCATGGCGGCGGTGTTCGACGCTATTGGCCATGACCCGCTTACCCTCGACCAACTGGTGATTCAACTCGGACAGTCCACCGCCGAAGTGCTCAGTACCCTAGTTCAGTTAGAACTGATGGGGGTGGTGATTCAACTACCAGGCATGCGCTATCAGCGATCGCCCTAGGACCCGGAGGCAGAAATAACCTACATATCTGCACCCACGCCAACCTTTGCGTGGCCTGAAATTCCCCTT
>SLIY01000002.1 GCA_007135385.1 Leptolyngbyaceae cyanobacterium CSSed165cm_216 | reverse complement strand
GTCATGCAACCAGGACCCCAAGTGCACCTCATAGACCGATACGGGTTGCTCTTGAGGATCGCTGTGGCGACGCTGGTCAATCCAGGCTTCGTCTTGCCACTGGTAACTTAGATCGGTCACCACCGAAGCGGTGTCGGGGCGGACTTGCTGCTGAAATCCGTAGGGATCAGACTTAAGGTAAACGTGACCTTCTTGGTTTTTGATCTCGTACTTGTAGATCTCGCCCTCACCCAACTCGGGGATGAACAGATCCCAAACCCCGCCTTGCAACAACCGCATTTGGTGCTTGCGGCCATCCCATTGATTGAAATTTCCCACGATTGAAATGTTGCGGGCGTTGGGGGCCCAGACGGCAAAGTATACCCCGGTCACCCCGTCCACCTTGACTAGATGGGCACCCATCTTTTCGTAGATGATGTGGTGGTTCCCCTCATTAAATAGATGAATATCAAAGTCGGTCAGTAGCGGCGACCTGAAGGCATAAGGGTCACGAATCACCCGCTCATGGCCATTTTCTTTGATCTTCAGCAAATAGTTTCTATCGGCTGATCCAGTCATCCGGCACTCAAAAAAGTGAGGATGGTGAACGGACTCCATGGCGTATTCTTGCTGATCCTCAGGCCTGACGACCCAAGCGGCTTCGGCATCAGGGAGATAAGCTCGAATCACCCATTTGGGATGACCATTAACCTGCTCTAAAAGATGGGAACCTAGAACTTCAAATGGGTTATTGTGTCGATTTTCGACGACACGGTACACCTGGTCGGAGGAAACTGTGGCTGGGGACATAAGAATGGGGGTAGCGTCTGGTCAATGCTGTCAGCTAGCGACTGCGGCTAGGCGGCAGCAACCAAGTCAGAACCTAATGTAGGGGATAGCTCGTCGTTTGAGCATCTACCCCGAGAGAGAAGTGCGCGCGGGCAGCCAGAAAGTCGCCCAGATCGGCCCCTTGAGCTGAATTCGCGTCTGTACCATACCATGGATTTTTTAGCTGTCCGCTAGGGGAGGGCGATGGTGGTGCCAGGGTTTAGCAGATTCCAGTTGAGCCGCTAAGGCTAACAGGGTGGCTTCAGCGGCGGGCCTGCCCACCAACTGTACCCCCACGGGTAAGCCATGATCATCAAAGCCCGTCGGGATAGCCAACGCTGGCTGACCACTGGCATTAAAGGGAGGACAGGGCGCTACCCAGTTGATCACCTTATCCAACGTCTTAGCGGGTCTCAGCCCCTGCCACGCCCCCACCGGAATCACGGTGTGCATGTAAACGGGCAGCACCATGACGTCATAGGGGTAACAGAATTGGACAACCTGGCGGGCTACCTGCTGCAACTGGGCCACCGATCGCAAGTACGATCCACTGTTGATCCGACAGGCTCGCCAGTATAGCCAGCGATTCATCTTATCTAGGGCAATCCAGGGAACTCCCAGTTCAGCAATCACACATTGCCAGACCACAATAAACGGTTTGATTAAGTCACTTAAGTCAGGGAAGTCAACGGCTTCGGTCTTATGGCCTAGATCTTCGAGCGCCTGGACCGTGGCCTGGACCGCTTGGCCGCAGGGGGTATCCGCCTCACCAATCGGTTCGAATCGGGTGGCATAGCCAATGCGCAGGGGTTGTGGCGCTTGGGATACCCCCTGCAAAAAGGATGGTTCTGGGTCCGGTAACCAGTAAGGATCGCCCAGCTGATACCCACTGAGCAAATCGAGCATGGCGGCCGTATCAGCCACAGTGCGGGTGAGGGCACCATTCACCGCTAACCCGTTTAATCGTTCCCCCAGGGGGGTAAAGCTAATTCGTCCCCGGGCCGCTTTCAGGCCCACTAAGCCACAGCAGGCCGCAGGTCCCCGCAGCGACCCGCCGCCGTCAGAGCCCTGGGCAATGGCACAGAGTCCGGCGGCTAGGGCAGCGGCCGCCCCCCCACTGGACCCACCGGGGGTATAGTCTGGGTTCCAGGGATTGCGGGCGGGCGGAAACCCCGGCGGCTCTGTATAGGGCAGAGAGCCCAGTTGGGAGGTGGCGGTTTTCCCCAGAATCACCATGCCCCCCTGGCGTAACTTGCGGACAATGTAGTCGTCTTGTGCAGCGATGCGATCGCGAGCGGCTTTAATACCGTAGGCACAGGGCACCCCAGCCACGGCATTTAAGTCTTTGACAGAGACCGGCACCCCAAATAAAGGCGGCAGGTCGTCGGGATGACTGGCTAACTGCTCGGTCTTGGCCTTAGCATCGGCCAAAGCCTGGTCGGCCATGACGGTGACATAGGCCCCTAGCTTGGGGTTAAGTCGCTCAATCCGCTCCAGATACAACTCCGTTAGTTCTAGGGGCGAAATGTCTTGGTCACGAATCAGCCGAGCTTGGTCTAGGGCGGGCAAAAAGGCGATATCGACAGGCGTCATAGAATCGCTGGGGCAGAGGGGCTGAACCCAGGATATCGCAAGACTTGCAGGAGATTGGTTGAGGGGTTGAGGATTTTTGGGGTGTTTGATCGATAAAATATGCAACGATGTCGAAATTGCCTGGCTCCGTCAAGTTAGGAGGCCATGGGACAACGCAGAACGCTAACCTCGTACGCCATCCATGTCTGGTTCTTCCCCCGCCACCGACGGTCAGCCGCCCATTCCCGAGCGCCTCGCGAAACATACGGTGCGCTACGCTGACCATCACGCTGTCAATTGGGATGACCTCACCCCAATGATGCGCCACTACGTGGAGATGAAGGAGCAGTACCCCCACGCCTTGGTGCTGTACCGGGTGGGAGATTTCTTTGAAACCTTTTTTCAAGATGCGATCGCGATCGCCCGGGAGCTAGAACTGGTGCTCACCAGCAAAGACGCCGGTAAGGCCATTGGCCGGGTGCCCCTGGCGGGTATTCCCCACCACGCCCTCGATC
>SLIY01000191.1 GCA_007135385.1 Leptolyngbyaceae cyanobacterium CSSed165cm_216 | reverse complement strand
GGGGTGGTGGGGTGAGGGGGTGTAGACGCGGAGCGGTTTCCCGCAGGGTAGTAGACGCGGAGCGGCTTCCCGAAGGGTAGAGGTGGGGGAGGTGGGGGAGGTGGGGTGGTGTAGACGCGTTTCGCAAGCGACATGGAGCGCGAAGCGTGTGCAGAGCACGTAAGCGGCTTCCCGCAGGGTAGGGGTGTAAGGGATGAAGGGGTGGGGTGGTGGGGTGGTGGGGAAGAACGTAGGGCGGAGCCCGTGCGTAGCAGAACGAATAGGAGGGGGTTTTCGTTCTTCCCTTTTCTTTTTTCGTTCTTCAGGTGGGGCAGGTCAAGGAGATGGATACCGATTCATCCCTATTCATCTGAGCCGTTGCCAGCCCAGGGACGACGCAGGTGGGGGGGCAGGTGGGTGCAATCATTAAACTGACTGACAAAGGGGCCATAGTCCATCAGTTCTACCAGAGAGACCGCCGTCACGGGCATAGCGAGACGATCGCGGTAGCGCCCCACATCAATCCCCAGTAGGGTACACAACATAATCCGCAGGGTGGCCTTGTGGGAGACGATCAGCACATTGCCATCGGGATAGGTTTCCTCAATTTCTGCGAGCACATCAGAGCTGCGGCGGGCCACTTGCATGCCCTTTTCCCCTTGGGTTGGTCGGTTCCAGGCGGGATCCGCTAGCCAGCGGATGTAGTCGTCATGGAACCATTGGTTGACCTCCCTGGGAGCCATACCCTCCCATTTGCCGAAAGACAACTCCCGCAGATGGTCACGGCATTGCACTTCTAGCCCAGTGGCGTGACACAGAGGTTTGACGGTTTCTCGGGCATGGTTCAAGGGGCTACAAAATAAGGCCTTCCAGGTCACCTGGTGATAGGCTTTGGCAAAAAAATCAGCCATCTGCTGCCCCCGCTGGGTGAGGGAAACCCCGTCCCGGCTACAGTATCGCCCGGTGCGACAATACTCTGTTTCGGCATTGCGGAGTAGATAGAGCCTCAAGGGCATGGGGCCGGTCCTCAGGTGCAGGGCAGCGATCGCAGCTTCTCGCTCAAGTGCGAGCGATCGCCAATGGTATGAAACAGGGGGCCTCGCTTCGCCAATTCCACGACGCTGACGGCGGCGACAGGCATATCCAGGCGATCGCGGTAACGGCCCACATCAATACCTAATAGGGTACAGAGCATAATGCGAATAGTGGCCTTATGGGAGACCACCAAAATATGCCCAGTGTTATGGGTATGCTCAATCTCATCCAGCACCTGGGCAGAACGGCGAGCAATGTCCACCGCCCGCTCTCCCCCGATAGGAGCATACCAAGCTGGATCCGTTAGCCAAGCGACATATTCATCGTGGTGTTCTCGATCCACAGCCGACGGATGCATTCCCTCCCAGCGACCATACATCACCTCCCGCAGCCCCTCTCGCAGTTGCATCTCGATCCCCACCCGCTCGCACAGAGGGCGAGCGGTCTCTACCGCCCGTCGTAGGGGACTGACATAGGCCGCTGTCCACGGTAGGTGAGCATAAATAGCCGCAAACTCCTGGGCCATGGCCACCCCTTCCGGCGTCAAACCGGGATCATTCTCTGGCGTACCACAGTACCCCCCGGTCAGACTGTAAGCAGTCTGACCATGGCGTAAAAAATATAAAAAGACTCCCATACATACCAGGCCAAAAGGGCAGGGCCGCTCGCCCATTGCCATGGGTCAAGACCCATCCCTAATCTAACTTACAGAGTAACCAAGCAGAACCCGGTTGGAAATTGGGGGATGGTGGGGGAGTGGGGGAGTGGGGGAGTGGAGCCCTGAGCGAAGTCGTTGGCGGAGCCTCCCCGGCGGGGAAAGGGTGGATGAGGGGGAGAGTGAAGAAGTGAAGAGGTGGGGTGGTGGGGCTTCCCGCAAGGTAGAGGGGGCTAGGGCAAGGAAGAACCGTGAACCGTGAACCGTAAACCGTGAACCGACACCCAACACCCAACACCCAACACCGGACACCCAACACCCAACACCCAAACTCCCCACCCCATCCCCTAATCCAAATCCCGCCGCCCCTCCAAAGCCCGGGCTAAGGTCACCTCGTCGGCGTACTCTAGATCGCCTCCCATGGGTAGACCAAAGGCAATGCGGGTAACACGGGTAAAGGGTTTGAGCAGCTGCCCGATATAAAGGGTGGTGGTATCCC
Source organism: Leptolyngbyaceae cyanobacterium CSSed165cm_216 (assembly GCA_007135385.1). Classification (GTDB taxonomy): domain Bacteria; phylum Cyanobacteriota; class Cyanobacteriia; order Phormidesmidales; family Phormidesmidaceae; genus Nodosilinea. Next base: position 9,187 of record SLIY01000191.1, on the reverse strand, counting down.
CTTCAATGCTGGGGCTAATCGCCATAATCACTTCTTGAATCCCTTCTTTGGAGACCCGGTGTACCAGCGGCCCAATGGTAAGTTGTTCGGGGCCAATGCCGTCCATCGGCGAAATTAGTCCCCCCAGCACGTGGTAGCGGCCTCGGTATTCACGGGTTTTTTCAATGGCGATCACATCCCGGGAGTCGACCACAACGCACAGCACTTGCTGGTCACGACTGGGGGCACGGCAGATGTCGCAGACGGGGTCGGCGGACAAGTGAAAGCACACCGAGCACTGCCCCACCTGGGCTTTCGCATCTAACAACGCCTGAGCCAGGGCCTGCACCTCAGCCTGGGGGCGCTTCAAAACATAAAGAGCTAGACGTTGGGCCGACTTGGGACCCACGCCAGGTAATCGCTGGAATTCTTCAATCAGCCGGGCCAAAGGACGGGTATAAATGGACGCAGGCTCCTTCCACTGTTCTAGAGGCTATTGTATAGCGTTGCATCCTAGACACCGACCTGCCCAGGTTAACTTAGGCTGCTGAGGTCATCGAGATCATCAAACAGCTGACTGGGGGGCGTATCCTCGTCGACAGCCTCATTCAGTAGCGCATCTAACTGATCAATATCGAACCCAGAGTCCTCTGGCCTTGGGGAGGCTGGGGCTTCGGTGTCGGTATCGAAGTCGAGTAGCGCCCCGAAGTCGTCACGGCTTGGTTGAGCCTCGGCTGCATCTAGGGACGATAGGGCCGACGACAGCTCCTCTGATAGTTCATCGGTAGGGGCTACCCCAGGGCTGGCCTGCTCAACCATAGCCAGTCGAGCCGCAAAGCTCTGCTCCATTTCTTGGGTGCGCTGACTGAGTTCGGCCTGGTAGTGCTCAATTTTCTCGGCCAACTGTTGCTCATACTGCGATCGTAGATCGGCTTCTATCTCTGCCCTGAGGGCGGCCTGGTCTGCTTCCCCTAACCCTGTTGATCCGGCTTCCGGCTGAGCCGCTTGCAACAGTTGTAGCCGGTTGGCGAAGTCCGCTTCTAAGGCCTGAGTCCGTTGCAGCATCTCGTCCTGGTGATGTGCGATCGCCTCCGCCAGGCGCTGGTCATACTCTTGCCGTAGTTGGTCTTCCAAAAGGGCCACTGTTTCTGAGGATGCCCCTGTGGGCTGGTCTAGCTGAGACGGGCCAGGGGTAGCGGCGATCGCAGCGGCTTCTAAGGTATCTATGGAGGGATCTATGGAGGTATCCATGGGCATCACTGGCGGGGGAGTGGCCTGGGCCAACCGCTGATCTAACTCATCTTGGTGGTGCTCAATCACTTGGGCCAAGCGTTGGTCGTAGTCGGCCTGGGCCACCTCTCTTGCTTCCACCAATTTGGCTTGCAAGTGCTGTTCGTAAGCCTGCTGAATTTTGTGAGCCACCTCCTTCAGACGACTTTCATACTGCTGACGAATGCGCTGCTCGATGGTAGCCGCCATGTCGTTACCCCCCGCCATGCCGCCCCCTGCACCCTGGGCTATCAGACTCTGACGAGCCTGATAGGTGGACTCCATCTGGCTCAACTGAGTCTCGTATTGGCTCTGGTAGGCCGCCATTTTTTCCGCCAGCTGAGTTTCGTAGTCCTGCTGTAATTTCAAGGTGGCGGCTTGCAGGCGGCTTTCATGCTCCTGTTCCAGCTCTTTTTCGCGATCTTGACTCTGCTTTAGGGCTGCAGTTAAGGCGTTAATCCGTGCCTGGCGTAGATAAAATCCAATAATGACGCCAACCAGCAGACTAATTAACAATGCTGTAATGAAGCCCTGCATTGATGGAGTCATAGGATATCTCCCAAAGAACATAAAAGCGGCCATAGGCCCACTGACAACCATTGACCATAAGGGCAGCAAGTCTTTCAGCCAAGGCCATCCATTGACGATTAATGATATACGCTGCGTCCGGTTTACGCGCTCAATTTTTATTCAAACTATAGTGTTGGGGAACTAAACCTCGTCTAACTTGAAACCCGGAGTTTCCATCACCCTAAATCCCTCTCCCGAGGGGAGAGGGACTTTGAATGGCTTTCCGGCTCCCCTCGCCCTCTGGGAGAGGGGCTGGGGGTGAGGGAAGAACTACGGTTCTCAACATGGACTTGGTTTAGTACAGAAAGGCAGGACGCTGCCACAGACCCAGGCCTTCCTTTACAATAGGTCCATACTGATTACAAAGGCATAGCCTGGTAGATTGCTTGATTACCCGATCAAAAGGTGCCCTCCGCCAGCAGGTGCTAACCTGGCTCAACTCGAATCTACCGTCTCCGCGTGTGGCCCACAGTCTGCGGGTAGAAGCTATGGCGATTGAGCTGGCTCAGCACCATGGGCTTAACTGTGAGCAAGCGGCCCAAGCCGGGCTGATGCATGATTTGGCGAAGTATTTCAAACCCGAGATATTGCTGGCCATGGCCCGTGGGGCGAGGCTGCCTATAGACCCTGTGGATGACAGCAATCCCCACTTACTCCATGCTGACGTCAGTGCCCTGGTGGCGCGGCAGCAGTTTGGGATAGACAATCCAGCGATTCTAGCGGCGATCGCCAATCACACCCTGGGGCGTCCCGCCATGGATGACCTCAGTTGTATTGTTTTTCTGGCGGATTCCCTGGAGCCAGGTCGAGGGCAGACCCCGGACCTGAACCATTTACGCCAACTCAGTTATCAAAATTTAGCGATCGCGGTTTATCGTACCTGCGACCATACCCTGGCTGGCCTGATCGACAAAGGGCGGGCCATTCATCCCCGAGCGGTATTCACCCGTAATTGGTTTTTGGCCGCCAGTCGATCCTAAAAACTCCCCCAACCAGACAACTTACTTTCCTCATTGTTCTACGCCTTATGAATGCCCTATGACCTATTCCGACCCCCTCTCGACCACTACGCCAGCGACCGAATTCCCCAGCCCTGAGAGCGATCCAGCCCTGGGCCTAGCCTTTGCGATCGCCGCAGCAGCTGAGGATCGCAAAGGGGCAGATATTGCGGTGTTGCAGGTGGGGGATGTCTCTTACCTGGCCGACTACTTTGTGGTGATTACAGGGTTTTCGGCAACCCAGGTGCGAGCCATCACCCGCTCCATCGAAGCCGCCCTTGATGATCACTGGAATCGTCGTCCTCTGCGAGTAGAAGGGCAATCAGAAGGCAACTGGGTACTGATGGACTATGGGGAAGTGATCGCCCATATCTTTATGCCCGAGGCCCGAGACTTTTACGACTTAGAAGCCTTTTGGGGGCACGCCGATCAAATCATCTATCCTCCGGCGGAGTAACATTCCTGAGAGAGTGTTGCCTGGCAAAAAAATGCCCCCCGTTGCTGAGGGTGTCAGGAATTGTGGACCGACGTATGTCTCAGAGTAATAGACCGATCACTGAGCTGCGATTCCTAAGCTGTGATTCCTAAATTAGGGGTAATTCGTTTAGGCTAGAGCTAGATTTATCATCTATCGGTGGTCATGGCCCAACGCTGCCCGGTGCCGGCTGAGCAACAGCCCTTAAACGAGTACCAAGACATCCGAGGCTCCTGGTTTTACAGCTGGGGTAGTCGTAAGTTGATCGGTTACCTAAAACCCTTAATTGTCTTATGGGTGATCAGTTGGGGCATCTCTGGTCCAATGGCGGCCGCCAGTTTTGCCCCCCCCAAATATCCCCTACCTTTTGCCCTGAGTGCCGCCATGGGGGCGTTAGTTTTACCCTTGCTAGCCTTGATTCAACTCTATGTGGGCTGGGCCCATGTGGCAGGGCGGCTGCGACAGACTACAGTACCCTACGAAGAATCGGGCTGGTACGATGGCCAACTGTGGGTTAAGCCTGAAGACATTTCAAATCGCGATCGCCTGATCGTAGACTATCAGGTGCAACCGGTCTTGCGGCGGATTCGCCGCACCATCGGTATCATGGCTGCCTTAGGGGCTTTAGGACTAATGGCCTGGCCGCTTCTCTAAACCATTTCACCACACCATATTCACCGTGACGAGCAGAAACCATGACGAGTAGTAGGGTCAACCGCCATCAAACTAAACATCTAGACGTTCAACTGCTACGGGAGGGGATTGTTGAATCTAACCACCTGGCCCATGTGGTCGTCTGTGACGACCGTGGCCGTAACCTCTCAGTCGCGGGTAATCCTGAACTGGGTACCTTCATTCGTTCAGCCTTGAAACCCTTTCAGGCGCTAGCGGTAACCGCAGCAGGGGCACTAGAGCGCTATGACTTAGATGATAAAGATCTGGCTATTATGTGTGGCTCTCACCAGGGCAACATCGAGCAGGTTCGTCAAGCGTTTCACATCCTCTGGCAGGCTGACTTAGATCCCACCGTCCTCCGCTGCCCGATTCCAGCGGGCAAAAAAAGCCCCCTAGAGCACAATTGCTCGGGTAAGCATGCTGGCATGTTAGCCGTTTGTCAGCAACGTAACTGGCCTCTGGAAAGCTACTTAGACCGCAACCATCCCGTCCAGAAACTCATTCTCTCCCGGATTGCCGAACTACTCGGGATGCCGCCGGACGAGTTCATCATGGCCCATGATGACTGTGGTGCCCCCACCTACTTTATGCAGCTACGACAGATGGCGACGCTGTTTGCCATGCTATCTTCCGGCAATAGCCTGGATATGGAACGGATCATTCGGGCGATGACCAGCCATCCCGATATGGTCGGTGGCGCAGGGTCTTTTGATACCTATTTGATGGAGTTGACCGACGGGGCGCTGGTGAGCAAGTCTGGGGCCGAAGGGATCCAATGCATTGGCCGTGTGGGAGAAGGGTTGGGCCTAGCGATCAAGGTGGTTGACGGGGCAAAGCGAGCCAAGTACGCCACCGCCATTTTCACCCTTAGACAAATGGGCTGGATTTTGCCCTCGGTGGCTGACACCCTGGCTGAAACCTACATGGAAATCGGTGACTTTAAGCGGCTCGATGTGGTGGGCGAGCTACCTCTAATGTATTAACAGTAAAGGATGTAGGCTCTGGATCAGGTTTTTTCAAACACTAGAGGAAAAAGGTTGTTATTGGTGAACATTTGTCGTTATACTAATGAAGACGACGCGGGGTAGAGCAGTCTGGTAGCTCGTCGGGCTCATAACCCGAAGGTCCATGGTTCAAATCCATGCCCCGCCACCAAATTAGGGTCTGATTCTTTAACAAGGATCAGACCCTTTCTATTTTTATAGATTTTATAGACGTTATCTGGGTATGGATACCAAACTGAAGGGGGATATCGCTGAGCAAGCTACGGTCTTAGAGGCCCTCAAACGTGGCTGGGGCGTGCTACGCCCGGTAGGCAACCTAAAATTTGTTTACACTTGAAGAAATATTAACCGTACATTTCTGCCCCTCCTATGCTGCTTCAGCCTGAGCAACGCACCAAACTCGACGATTCCAGTGATACATTTTTCTACGACGTGCCACGTCTGGTTACCCATGTCGACGATAGCTTTATTCAGCGACTGACAGACCTATACCGCCAGCGACTGACACCGAAAGGGCGCATTTTTGACATGATGAGCAGTTGGGTATCGCACTTACCGAAGGATGTAGACTTTGCGTGGGTAGAAGGGCACGGGATGAATGCCGCAGAATTAGCCGAAAACCCTCGCCTTAATCATTACTTTGTTCAGAATTTAAACGAAACCCCCCTGCTGCCGCTAGAAGATCAAAGCTTTGATGCGGTCTTGAATGCGGTGTCAGTCCAGTATCTGCAACAACCCGAGGTGGTGTTTAGCGAAATCTACCGCCTACTGAAACCAGGCGGTATCGCGATCGTTAGCTTTTCTAACCGGATGTTCTACCAAAAGGCGATCGCGGCCTGGCGCGATGCCACTGAACCCCAGCGAATTGAGCTAGTAAAGCACTATTTTCGCTCGGTACCGGGATTCAGTCAGCCAGAGGTGATCGCCCAGCCACCGAAGATTCCAGCTATTTTACAGATGCTAGGTATGCCAGGGGCTGACCCATTTTATGCGGTTATTGCCGAGCGGATGGAGTAGGCAGCCCAGCCAGGGATGAGGATTTAGTCAGGTTCACGGTTGGCGGGTCAGGGTTTGCGGTACCTTAGACCCTACATCTCGCCCTGTTAAGGAGGGCGCTGAACAATGGTGCCCCTGGTTGCTGCCTTGAGGGCGATCGCTCTTTGCCTTGAGAGTCTTCACCGCGTATCTGCAGTCCTCTGCTTTACCATAGGCATGGCATCAGATTATCTCACTACGCTCAAGGCCAAGCTACCTTATGCTGTCTGCCCACTTTCATCACCCTAAACCGGCTTTGGGGGCTGCCCTCACCCTCACCTTAGCCCTCTCTGCCTGTGGTCAACCCGATCAAGCCGACATGGGCGATGGTTCCCAGGCCATGCCCGTACAGGTGCAAGTCCTGCAACCCGGTACGTTTGAAGACAGTTCAGATTTTGTCGGCTCCCTAGAGGCAGAACAACGAGTTGACGTCAGGCCCGAGGTAGCTGGGCGGATTACCCGAATCTTTGTATCGTCAGGGGGGGCTGTGAGCCCTGGCCAGCCGATTGTGCAACTCAGCCCCGACCAGCCCCAGGCCCAAGTGTCTGGGGCTCAAGCTGGAGCGCAAGCCGCTCGATTTGGTCGGGATGCGGCCCAGGCCCAAGTAGCAGCGGCTCAGGCTCAGTTAGCTCGGGCTCAGGCAGATGTGGAGTTGGCGACCACAGAATTTAGTCGCACCGAACGCCTGGTGGGAGCTGGTGCCCTCAGCCGCCAAGATTTAGACAATGCCCGTAACCAACTATCAGTAGCACAAGCTAGTCAAACCCAGGCCCAAGACAATGTGCGAGCGGCTCAGGCTCAGTTGCAACAGGCTACCGCCACCTTCGATCAGACCCAAGCCGAAGTTACTCGCAGCCAGGGGGATTTAGGCTTTACCCAGATCAGCACCCCGATTGCGGGGTTGGTGGGGGATATTCCCCTGCGGGTAGGCGACTTTGTTGAGGTGGGCCAGGCGATTACTACCATTACCCAAAACCAGGCGCTGTTGCTGCGTATCCAGGTACCCACCAGCCGCTCTGACCAGTTACGCTTGGGCACACCCGTGGAGTTGCTTGATGCTAAGTCTGGCAACCCCTTGGCCACTGGCAGTGTGAGCGTGATTTCCCCAGAGGTGGATGCCGCTGGCCAGTCGATTTTGGTGAAAGCCCGCTTCCCCAATGACGCTGGAAATTTACGGGACGGGCAATTCGTGAGAGCCCGGATGATTTGGGATACGACGGCGGCCCTATTGATTCCCACCGTGGCGGTATCTCGGTTGGCGGGACAAAGCTTTGTGTTTGTGGCCGCCGAACAAACCACCGATGACGGGCAGACCATGACCGTTGCCCCCCAACGCCCAGTCCAACTAGGGGCGATTCAAGCCGGCCGCTACCAGGTGATTGATGGGCTCCAAGCGGGAGATGAAATTGTGGTCAGTAACATTTTGCAACTGCAAGACGGTGTCCCCATTGTTCCTGAAGCTGAGGATTCAGCAGCGGCCCTTTAGGGGCCTGACTGCGAGGTCGTTAGCTGGATGCGACGGCATACTATCTGTCAATCGTCTATTGCTATCCCTTTTTTTAACCCTGTTTCCATGGCCCTGTTTTCCATTGCCGACCCATTTATTCGCCGTCCGGTATTTACCACCGTATGCACGTTGCTGATTGTTTTGGGCGGATTGGTGGCTATTCCCCTACTGCCCATTGAGCAACTGCCAGAAATTGCGCCGCTACAGATTCAGGTGTCGGCCAACTACACTGGGGCCGATGCTGAAACCGTTGAAAGTACCGTGACAACGGTGCTAGAGCGGGAAATTAATGGGGTGGAGGGGATGGACTACATCACCTCTAGCAGCACCAATACGGGCCAAAGCAGCATTAACGTGGTGTTCCGCCCAGGACGTGACAAAGACATCGCCCAGGTGGATGTGCAAAATCGGGTGGCCCGGGCTGAGCCTCAACTCCCCCCCGAGGTCACCCAGCTGGGGGTGACGGTGAATGCCCAGTCCCCCAGTATTTTGCTGGTGTATCGGTTCTTTACTGATGACGATCGCTACGACGCCCTGTTTTTACACAACTACGCCGATCTGTTTATTCTTGATGAGATTCAGCAAATTCCAGGAGTGGGTAGTGCAGAAGTGTTTGGGGCGGGACGCTATGCCATGCGAGTCTGGCTCGACCCGACGGCCCTGGCCCGTCAGCAAATGGTGCCCGAAGATGTGGTGGCGGCTCTGCAAGAGCAAAATATACAAGTTGGTGGCGGAACCATCGGGGGACCACCGATTCGCTCTGGACAAGATTTTCAATTTGCGGTGCAGTTGCCCGGGCGATTAGAAGAGGCCGCAGAATTTGAAGATTTGGTGGTCAAGGTGGGGGATGACGGGGATCTGGTGCGGCTGCGAGAGGTGGGTCGGGCTGAACTGGGAGCTGAAGACTATAGCTTTGATGCCAAAACCCAAGGCAAGCTAGCGGCGGGGCTGCTGGTTTACCAGCTACCCGATAGTAATGCGCTGGATGTGGCCCGGGCGGTGCGGGAACGGATAGCAGAGTTAGAGACTAGCTTCCCCCCGGGCTACCGGGCTGAGTTAGTGTTTGACACCACAGATTTTGTCGAAGTGTCTCTGCGGGAGGTGGTGGTCACATTAATTCAGGCCATCGTACTGGTACTGCTGGTGCTGTTTCTGTTTTTGCAGGACTGGCGGTCGACGATTGTGCCCGCGATCGCCATTCCCGTCGCCCTGATCGGTGCCATGGCCTTCTTGCTGGTCTTTGGTTTTTCGATCAATACCCTCACCCTATTTGGCTGCATTTTGGCCTCAGGCCTGGTGGTCGACGACGCCATTGTGATTGTGGAGGCGATCGCCGCCAAAATTGACCAGGGCATGCGGCCCCGCCTAGCCGCCCTCGACGCCATGCAGGAACTATCTGGGGCGGTAATCTCCACATCCCTGGTATTAATGGCCGTGTTTGTGCCGGTGGCCTTTTTTCCAGGCAGTACCGGCAGAATTTATCAACAGTTTGCTCTCACCATCGCCTTCACGGTGCTGGTCTCCACGTTCAATGCCCTCAGCTTTTCCCCAGCGATGTCGGCCCTGCTGCTGCGCCCCCGCGATCGCGATCGCCACCAGGGACCCCTAGGTCGCTTTTTTGGCCGCTTTAACCAACTGCTGATCTGGACCGTCGAGCGTTACCGACGGTTGGTGC
>SLIY01000164.1 GCA_007135385.1 Leptolyngbyaceae cyanobacterium CSSed165cm_216 | reverse complement strand
CGCGGGGTAGCCCTTTACACTTTGTAACTCTTGCCCTTTACACTTCTTTATTTTTTCCTGTGCGCGCAGCGCCGAAAATTTTTTTTCGCAGTTTGGGCTCTGCCGTTGGCGGTAACGCCCATCAGCCAGGCTTGCTACAATAGCCCATAACGCCCGCAGTGAACCCCATGGCTTCTTCCCCCGCAACGGCCCAAACTGTCGAGGCCACCTCCTCCGCAGTGAGCGACTGCGGGCCAAGCTGCAAGAACTAGGCATCGACCCTGACCCGATATAGACGATCGGGGTGTCTAGTACCAGGGAATGGTAAGACTGCATCACCTACCTCACCAAAGGCCAGTTCACCTCCAATGTCGGCAGCGGTTCGCAAAGCGTCACAATCCGCACCGCAACCTCAAAGGCCCTGCCCGTCATCGGTCTGAGTCATCGGTCCGATCGCTGGATGCACCCAGAACTGCCAGGGGCAGGCCTGGCTGGCTGGACATCGCCGATGATGTGATCCGCTTAATAGCGATTAAGCGATTAAGTGATGCTCTGGCGTGACACCCTCCAGTTGGTGTCTGCTCCCCCGCAACCCCCCATGTGGGACACCTGGAAAGGTCGCCTCTGGAGCCGCTTTTGCTTGCTGTCGGTGTTTGCCACCCATAGCCTGACGGTGCATGAGCGGGCCAAATTTTACGAAATGTTGGGCCTTGACGCCACCGAGTTTGACACCGAAGTGGTGCGCAAAACCAACGACACCGCCGCCCGGGCTTTCCCGGTCTGCCTGAATGTCGACCATCCCCAGTTCTTCCCCCGTCTGGAGCGGGCCGCTGGCCGCAACCTCAAGATCAAGCAGATCATGGAAAGCGCCGCCCCCAACTGGCTGAAACACCTGCGTAAGCTGCCCCTGGTACTGGGGATTGTGGGCGATCTGCGGCGGCTGTATTTGATCAAACTGATCAATACCGAAGCGTTAAGGGGGACAGTACGGTAAAGCCCTAATCAGCCCCCCATTTCGGTGCGGCTGATTAGGGCCTTGCTTTATCCCCCCTTAGCCGACTAGGACGTAACCGCTTCTGTGGCGAAGAAGTGGCCAATTAAGTACAGCGAACCGCAGAGTACCGTCAGGGGGGCGGGGGTGGCGGCAATGGTGGCGAGTCCCTGCTCCAGGGAGGCATAAGTGGTGCAATGGGCCAGGTCTGGACAGGTTTTCTGGGCGATCGCCGCCAAATCTGCTGGCGCAGCCGACTGATGCCCTGGGACCGGCACCAGGTGCAAGCTGTCCCCAGGCCGTAGCAAGGCCTCGAAAATATCCTGGTGATCTTTCGTCTCCAACATCCCCATCAACCACAGAACTGATCGCTCTCCCTGGGGCTCTAGCCAGCTATCGACATAGCGGCGCAGCACCTGGGCCGCCGCTGGGTTGTGGGCGCCGTCGATTAGTAACGGGTGGGGTTGCTGCTGATTGTCCAGCCACTGCACCCACTGCAAGCGGCCGGGCCATTTTGCCTGGGCCATACCCGTCACTATGGCGCTGGGGGGGATGGCCCAGCCCTGGGCCTGGAGCTGTTGCAGGGTGGCGATCGCGATCGCCGAATTGATCAGCTGGTGTTCTCCCAAAAAGGGCAGCGGGTAGATTAACCGCTCATTCCCTTGGCCAAAGGCGGCTACCCCGCCCCCCTGGGCCTCCGCTGGCTGCACCCACAGGGCTGGACAGCTGAGCTCAGCGATGCGCCCCTGCACCACGGCGGCGGCCTCGGCAGGCAGGGGGCCGACCACCGCCGGACGCCCAGGCTTCAGTACCCCAGCCTTTTCCCGGGCTATATCGGCCAGGGTGGGTCCCAGCCGTTGCCAGTGTTCTCGACTGAGGGAGGTGATCACGCTGACCAGGGGGTTGTCGACCACATTGGTGGCATCCAGGCGGCCGCCCAGACCCACTTCCATCACCGCGATATCCACCTGCTCGGTGGCAAAGTGCAGCCAGGCGGCGGCGGTAAACACCTCAAACTGGGTGGGGGAGGGCTGGGTCGGGTCAATGGCAGCTACCACCTGCTGCAGCCGCTCCAGCAGGATTTCTGGGGCAATCGGTTGTTGATCAATACAGATGCGCTCGCACCAGTGCACCAAATGGGGAGACGTATAGCGCCCCACCCGGTAACCCGCCTGGGTCAACACCGACGATAAGTAAGCACACACCGACCCCTTGCCATTGGTACCGGCCACATGCAGAATCGGCACCCGCTGGTGAGGGTTCCCCAGGCGAGCCAGTAGGTGGATGATTCGCTCCAGACCTAGATCAACCCCAAACCGGCCAAAGCGGTCCAGCAGGGTGTCAATCGCCTGGTAAGCGGGGGCAGAGGTTACGGGCAAAGGATGTGCAGTCAATGGGTGCGATCGCCTCAATGCATCCGCTTATTGTGCCATCTGCCGGGCCGCTTAGATGCTTGGCTGTCGGGTTATGGCTCCACAGTCAGGTTTAAATCCACCGCTCCCAGGTTAGTGTGCAGATAAGCAGGTACTTTTTTGGGGTAGACAACCGCCACCAGCATGAGCAAAAAGCATTATCAGACCCCTGCCGTACTGCGATCGCCCCTCCGCCACTTGCCCCAGTCCTTGGGCATGTACCGCTATGGTTGGCGGGCTATCCAACTGGTGTGGCAGACCAACTGGCGGCTTACGGTTGTCTATGGCCTGCTGACCGTGGTAGCGGGGTTACTACCCGCGGCCATTGCCTACGTGGGCAAGCTGATTGTGGATGCGGTGATTGTGGCGGCCCAGTCGGGGTTGGTGGCCGATCGCAACACGGCCCTGCTCTATCTAGCGATTGAGGCGGTGCTGGTGGCGGTGCTGGCCGGTGCTCGCCAGGGGGTAAACCTGTGCCAGTCGCTGCTGCGGGTGCTGCTGGGCCAACGGGTCAACTGGATGATCTTAGAAAAAGCCCAAACCCTACCGTTGGTCTATTTTGAAGATTCTGAGTTCTACGACAAAATGACCCAGGCCCGGCGGGAGGCCTCCAGTCGGCCTTTGGCTATGGTCAATCGTACCTTTGGGGTGGTGCAAGATGCCCTGTCACTAGTCACCTTTGGGGGGCTGTTGCTGCAATTTTCCGGCTGGGCGGTGGCCCTGCTGGCGGTGGCCACCCTACCGGCCTTTATCGCCGAAACCCAGTTCGCGGGCGAAGCCTTTCGCTTGTTTAAGTGGCGATCGCCAGAAACCCGCCAGCAAGCTTACCTAGAAACCCTGCTGGCCCGAGAGGACTATGCCAAAGAGGTGAAGCTGTTCCATCTGGGGCCGCTGCTGCTGCAACGGTATCAGGACATTTTTCACCGTCTGTACCGCGAAGACCGCAGCCTCACCGTACGCCGCAGCGGTTGGAGCTATGCCCTGGGGCTTTTGAGTACGGCTGCATTCTATGGTGCCTACTGCTGGATTGTGCTGGATGCGATTGCCGGACGCATTTCCCTGGGGGAATTGACCATGTACCTGACCGTGTTTCGCCAGGGCCAGGGCACCTTCACCAACACCCTCACTGCCATCGGCGGCATGTACGAAGATGGCCTTTATCTGGCCAATCTCTACGAGTTTTTGGAGCAACCGGTCCCCACCGAAACCGGCTATGCCGATCGGGGCACCGACCCCGGCGACGGCCTACGGTTTGAGGGGGTGAGCTTCAGCTACCCTGGCAGCGATCGCCTCGCCCTGGCGGACGTATCCTTCCACCTTAAACCAGGGGAAAAGTTAGCTATCGTTGGGGAAAATGGCTCTGGCAAAACTACCCTGATTAAGCTGCTCACCCGCCTCTATACCCCCAGCCAGGGCCGCATTTTGCTGGACGGTCGCGATCTACAGGCCTGGGATGCGCAGGTGTTGCAGCGGCGAATTGGGGTGATTTTCCAGGACTTTGTCCGCTATCAGTTTAAGGTGGGGGAAAACATCGGCGTCGGCGATGTGGATCAGTTTGACAATCTCCCCCGCTGGCAAACCGCCGCCACCAAAGGCACGGCTACCCCGTTCATCGAAACCCTGCCCCAGCAGTTTGACACCCAACTGGGCCGCTGGTTCAAAGGGGGCCAGGAACTCTCCGGGGGCCAGTGGCAAAAGATTGCCCTATCTCGGGCGTTTATGCGATCGCGGGCCGACATTTTGGTCCTGGACGAACCCACCTCGGCCATGGATGCCGCCGCCGAGGCCCAAATCTTTGACCAGTTTCGCATCGCCACCCAAAACCAAATGGCGATCTTGATCTCCCACCGCTTTTCCACCGTGCGCCGGGCCGACACGATTTTGGTGCTGGACCAAGGCCGGGTGATCGAACAGGGCACCCATGGGGACTTGCTGCACCAGGGGGGCCGCTATGCCCAGTTGTTTACCCTGCAAGCGGCGGGATATTTGTAGGGAGATTCGCCGCCAACGCTCCATTTGGTCACAATGCACCGCTCACCCATCTGTAAGTGACCGCTATCACACTTGGTCAAAGGTTAAAAACATCCGTATTTTCACCAACCCTTTGTGAAGATGGCCCTGCAGCCATAGGGGAATCGCTGGCTTTGGGGCATTGTAGGGATAAGCGCAAGCTTTTCACCCTATACAGAACCACCTAACAGCTCATCTCTATATACAGAACCAGCCCCCGGTGCTTCGGCATCGGGGGTTATATGCTGCTGCCCTGGCTTTGGCTACCCTGGCTACAGCAACTCCGGCGGCACCTCTTCAGGAATGGTCCAAAAGTAGACGGTTCTACCATCCACATCGATCACCTCTTCCGGCTCCCAATCGCCCATGCTAAAGGCATGGGACACAATCCGGGTACCGGGCTCTAGCTCTTGCAGCAGCCGCGGCTTTAGCCGCAAATTGATGGACGACAGCAAGTAGAGGGTAACCACGGTGGCATCGCTAAAGTCAGCATCAAAAATATCCTGTTCCCGAAACTCGACCAAATCTGTGACGCCGGCCGCTTCAGCATTAGCGTTGGCTTCTTCAACCCGCTCTGGGTCAAGGTCAATACCAATGCCCTGGGTACCAAACCGCTCAGCCGCCGCAATCACAATGCGACCGTCACCGCTGCCCAGGTCATAGAGCAAATCATCTGGGTCAACATTGGCCACCCGCAACATCTCGTCCACCACCTCCATCGGGGTAGCCACATAGGGCACATCCAAATCAGTCTGTGGGGGGGCGGGGGTGTCGGCGGCGATCTCAGGAGCGGCTTCTGGCTCGAAGATAGTTGGTTGGCAGCCCACCAGGCCCAGGCTACCTAAACCCAAGGCAATCAGGCAGGTTAGACGGCGATGCATGGCAGCGGTTCTCCAGTAAACAACGGGGGACAGGACTAACAGTGGCGAAACCGAGGGTGACCTTAAGGGGATATCAACTGGCCCCAGAGCCTCTGGGGTGCGCCCCCCCGTCAGCAGGGTAGCGTGCAGCGCCCCAATGTCGCTAACTCACAAAAACCCCTCGACCAAAGACCAGCCCTAACCAGGACCAGTCTCCCATCGAGGGGGACATCAACGTCTAGGTGACTGCGGCCCTTAGCGATACCTAAAGTATCGATATACCAGCCGAGCATTCAGGCCACGGCCCCTCAAGAAACTGACCACAGCTTCGGCATCGTTACGCCCATCACATTCAGCCGCGTTGATAAATTGCCCCTGGCGTGCGCTCTCGAACCGGGGATTAATATTGCAGGTGAGACTCCCAGGAATGCGAGCACCAGCCCCTGGCCTCAGGACTTGATTCACCTGTTGCAGGGTAGCCTCACCACCAAACACAGCGGCCACATATCGTGCCAGGGGAGCCGTGGGAATCTGACCTGTACCATCGAAGCACTGGGGTCGATCTTCCGGTGGCACATTGGTCACCAGTGGCACCGTACTGATCCGTGGTTCGGCCAACAGCACCGCCCCATTCATGTCAATCACTTCCAGGCGAGCACTCCCCCCAGCACTGACCTGAACGTAGTAGCGAGCCGCTATACCGTTATATTGCTGACCGCCGTAATAGGTAATCCAGCATTCACTGGGGTCTAGCCCCACCAGGTCAACGGTGGCCGGTTGGCCGTTCACCCGAGTTTGGGAGGTGGGCTTGTAATAAATATTCATTTTCCGCAGGCCATCGGCCGGGTCACGGAATACCCGCACCGCATGATCTCGGGTTTCAAAACCCACCAGGGTATTGCGTTCTAGGGCACCGGTACCTGGGGCCTCGGGCATGTTGGGGGCCGAAACGCCGCTGGCTGACTCAGACAGCAGCATAGAGTTAGTCGCCTGCTCCAGAATTTCCAGTCGGGCCTGTTGGGTGCCCCGGTTGTGGCTGGCCCTAAAAATTACGTTGCGGCCATCGCGGGAGCCAAAACTTTCGTAGGTGAGAAATCCATCAGCAGTGATCGCCCCTCTGAAAATGGCCGGTTGAGCGTTCAGCTCTAGACGGCTGGGAGCCGTACGCCGAAACACGTTCATCACCGGATTAACCGAGCCAGTCGGCATGAACACCCGAACTGCATAGTTGGGGGTATTAAAGTTGAGAATGGTGCGCTCCATTTGGGCGATCTGAACGCTGGTTTCCCCCAGATCAGGCCCTGATGGGGGTCTTCCAGGCAGGACCGACGGCGCCACCGCCATCGCCGGAATGGTGAACGCTACGGCCAATAAACCAGCGACCAGGGCTAGGGAAATACGCTGTAAAAGCCGCCTTGACCAACGGCTGAGACGGCGATTGGGCCAGGCTAGCTTCATAGGATATGCTCCCTTACTCCTCAATAGACCAACCCCGACAGCCGAGGACGACGGGGGACGTAGGCACGAGGCCTTAATTTTTCTGTAAATACGCCCGTAATTCTAGCTAACTTTTCCAGAAACGCTCATAATTTTCTAAAAAACTAGAAATTAGGCGGCAGGGTTGGGAATTTACAGTGGACGATGTATGGGTTTACGACCTTAATTTGTCACCCACTGGCGGGAAGGTTGTGATTGAACGACAGTTCAGTGACATCCCATACGGCAGAAATGTCTGCCATCTCCCCTCCTGGGGAATGTGTATATGTGTATATGTTTTGTATATGTAAGGTGTCTCGGCGATGACAGGCTAAAGTCCATTGCTCTCCTCCCCCAGCTTGCCCAGAACTTGCTGATCCTCGGAGCTGGTGGTAATGGGCAAATAGCCAGAGCGGATGTGCAAATCCCGTTGCGGAAAGGGAATTTCAATGGCGTGGCGACGTAGACCAGCTTCGATCGCAAAGTACAGATCACTTTTAATGATCAGCTGGCGATTAGGCTGGGCAATCCACACTAGCAATTGAAAGCTTAAGGAACTGTCGCCAAACCCGAGGAAAAACACCTGGGGGGCAGGCACCGACAAAATATCCTGGTTAGTCTCGCAGGCTTCCAGCAGGGCGGCTTTAACCTTGAGGGGATCGGACTTATAGGCCACCCCCACCGGCAAACGAATGCGGGAAATGGGGTTGCCATGGCTCCAATTCACCACCTCGGCGTCTAAAAACCGGGAGTTGGGCACAATGATAGACACCTGGTCGAGGGTGCGGATTTCGGTGCTGCGGGAACCGATGCGGGCGATGGTGCCTTTAACATCGCCAAAATCAACAAAATCCCCCACCTGCACTGGCCGCTCAAATACCATCACCAGGCCGCTGACAAAGTCCTTCACCAACCCCTGCAAGCCCAAGCCCACCCCAATCCCCAGACCACTGGCAATCAAGGCAATAGAGCTGAGGTCAATCCCCCACAGCTGTAAAATGACGACGGTACCCAGCAAAACCAGGGTGTACTTTGACAGCACCGCGATCGCCTCTTGGGCGGCTAAGCTCACCCCAGTAATCCGCAAAAACCGCGATCGCAGCACATTGGTTAGGGCACTAGCGACAATCACCAGCCCCAGCAACACCACCATCAGCAGCAGCAAGTCGAGTAGGGAATAGGGCCGATCCCCCAGCAGCAGGTTGCGGGCAAACAGCCCCTCCCGTAAGCTGCGAGACATCAAAAAACTGAGTCGCCGGGTCAGGGGGAAGAGATCTGCGATATAGGCCAGGGTGATGAACCAGACCGTTCCCCGGACTAAAAACAAAGACAGGCGGAACAGCAGCTTCAGCCCGGTGACCTCGTCTTCTGCCAGGTCTTCTGGCCAGAGGGATAACCGGTGGGCTAAGGGCTTAAACCAGGTATGCCAGAGCTTGCCCGCCAGCCAATGCAGGGCTAGGGCGATGGCTAGGGCCGCCAGGCTGCGCAGAATTGCCTGGCGCCAAAACCCTGGTTGCCGCTCAGCCTGTAGCTTGGTCAGGGTCTCTTGCAGGGTGGCGGCCCAGATTTCAGCCTGCTCCTGGGGAGTCTCCCCTCGGCCAATGCTGGTATCGGCCGAGGTAACGGTCATGATGTAGCGATCGTTGGCCAGAATAATCGGGTTGCCCAACTGCTGGGTTTCCCCATCTTGCTGCACCGGGCGAGTTTCCATGTGTACCACCACCGGTTCCGAGATCTCAATCAGCGGGGCCAGATTGGTCTCAACCGCTAGGGCTCGCTCTGGGGCGGTCAAATCCCCTGCCGCTGGCACGTCAAATAAGTAGGTGCCCGCTAAGAAAACAGGCTCAGTATCGACTTGGGCGGACTGGGCCCCGGCGGGGCTGATCGCCAGGATGTGCAGGCCTAAGGCGATCACGAGGCCCCAGACCATCTGGTACCACCAGCGATACCGTTTTAACCTAATCAACGCCACCATCCGATCCAGTCGCAAACACCGACACCAGCATAACGTTCATCTTCCTGACTCCTGAATTTCCCGTGTCCAAATTTGTTCCGGCTTAAGTTGATCTCGGTTGAGAGACTCATAGGGTAATCTCTAGGGATTATCAGCGGTTTCTCAGGTTGGCTTGTTACAGTCAAATCATCGCTTAGTTGCGATTGAATGCGATTGAAACAGCTTTCTGTCTTAACCTAATTCGTCCTTATCCCTAACTGCTGATTGTTACGTTCTGCCGATGGCGCACCCTTGGTCCCACCTTACCCAACGTCTGAGCCGTTGGATTGATCCACAATCGTTACAAACCCGGTTAACCGCTGGGGTGGTCTTAGCCTCATTAGTGGGCATTGGCACCATGGCTGCCTGGATGGGGTGGCGCACCCGACAAATTCTGCTAGAGAGGCATCGCCATGACGCCCAAATTATTGCCGATCGCTTCATGGAAGATGTGCGCCACTATACCGCCACCATGCCTGCTGATGCTGCCCTGCAAAAGGTGATTGATCACCGCACCACTGGTGACTTAGCCCTGTGGGTCACCACCTCTGACGGCGAATTACTGGCCCAGTCTGAAACCTTGGATATGGGCTCCTGGCAAACTTCGGGGGTGGCCGCTCAGCTATTACAACAAGACCTGCCGCCGGGGCTAATGTTTAAAACCGTGCAGGGCTGGCAGTTTGTCCTGTGCACTGAGGATTTAGACCTGCCCGGCCTACCAGTGGGTACCTTGACCATCGCCAACGACATTACCGCCGACTACCAGGGCCTGCGGCGGCTGCTGCGCATGCTACTGCTGACCAGCCTGGGCATGGTGACGGTGCTAGCGGTGGCCTTTGCCCTATACATTCGCCGCACCCTCAGCCCGATTCGCCAGTTGAACCAGTTGGCCAGTCAGGTGACGGCAGAGACCCTGGGGGACCATCAACTGTGTCTGCAAGCGGCCCCCACCGAGGTCCAAGAACTGGCCCGCACCTACAATCTGATGCTGAGCCGCCTATCCAGGGCATGGCGTCAACAAAAACGTTTTGTTAACGATATTTCCCACGAGCTGCGCACCCCCTTGTCCCTGGTGCAGGGGTATCTGGAAGGCACCCTGCGCCGGGGCGACAATCTCACTCCACCCCAGCGCCAGGGCCTGGAAATTGCCGCCGTGGAAACTCACCGCACCGTCCATTTACTGACTGAGCTATTGGAGCTGGCTCGCCTCGACAATGGCCAAATGCCCTTGACCCTGGAACCAACGGATCTGCAGGTTGTGCTCAAGGATGCGATCGCCATGGTGGAGGGGGACTATGCCACTGGCGGTGATATTGCAGACGGCCTGGCGTCAAACCCGATGGTGCCCGTCTCTATGGAAGCCAGCCGGATTGTCCTGACCACAGAGTCGCCTCCGCCAGTGGCGCGGGTGGATCGTTACAAGCTGCGCACAGTGCTGGTGGAATTGCTGGACAATGCCCTACGTTATTCCGACTCTAAGTACCCCGTGCAGGTGAAGCTATTTAGCCACTCAGGCCAGGCCACAATTCAGGTGCGCGATCAAGGGCAGGGAATTGACACCCCTGCTCAAGCGGACGTCTTTGACCCGTTTTATCGAGTAGACGACAATCGCTCCCGCAGTACCGGCGGTACTGGCCTCGGGTTAACCTTGGTGCGATCGCTGATTGAAGCCATGGAAGGCCAGGTTAGCGTGTGCTCTCAGCCGGGCCAGGGCAGCGTATTTACCATCACTTTACCAATGTAGGAGGTCATTCCATGGGAACACGGATCTTAATGGTGGAAGACGAAGAAAAACTGGCTCAGTTTGTCCAGTTAGAACTCACCTACGAAGGTTACGAGGTGGAGCTGGCCTATGATGGCCTGTCAGGGCTGATGGCCGCCCGCGACCAAACCCCCGACCTGATTATTTTAGATTGGATGATGCCAGGCTTAAGCGGGTTGGAAGTGTGTCGCCGCCTGCGCCAAACCGGCTGCCAGACCCCAGTGATTTTGCTCACCGCCAAAGACGATGTCAGCGATCGGGTAGAAGGCCTAGATGCCGGGGCCGATGACTATGTGGTTAAGCCCTTTAGTATCGAAGAGTTGCTAGCTCGGGTGCGGGCTCACCTGCGCCGCCACGAACCCCAAGCGGCCGACATGCTGGTATTTGGCGACCTCACCCTAGATCACAAAAGCCGTCAGGTGACCCGAGGGCAGCGCCCCATCGAACTGACAGCCAAAGAATTTGATTTGCTGGATTACCTGATGACCTATCCCCGGCAGGTACTAACCCGCGATCGCATCCTCGAAGAAGTGTGGGGCTACGACTTTATGGGGGACTCTAATATTATTGAAGTTTATGTGCGCTACCTGCGGCTAAAGCTAGAAGCCGAGGGGGAAAGCCGACTGATTCAAACCATCCGCAGCGTAGGCTACGTGCTGCGCGATTGACTCTACGCTAATTTGCCCCCTACCGCACCAATTGGGGATATAGCTGTCCACAAAAGGCGATGAGCACAGCAGCTATGCCCACCAAAACTGACTATTTTGCGACCAGAGAGTCTGCTTATAAGTCTAATATTTCAATCGGTGGTTTACAGGTCCTCTAAACCTGGTAGATTGTCTTGGTATCAGCAACGAGATTGAAGCATTGATATGAAAGTCCTTGTAATTGGCGGTGACGGCTACTGCGGGTG
>SLIY01000489.1 GCA_007135385.1 Leptolyngbyaceae cyanobacterium CSSed165cm_216 | reverse complement strand
CTGTGATCTAAGCTTGGTGAGCGCTTTAGGGTTGCGGCTTTAGGGGACTTCTGGAAAACGTTCTCCTTAATGGTGGGCAATGCCCACCCACCCCTGTCAAGGTGAGCTTCGACCTGAGTAGGGTGCATTAGCGGCCCACAAATCTGCGCAAAGCCCCACAGACTCTGTCTTTGGGCCGCAATGCACCGCTTACGATACCGGGTCTCTCGCTTGACGCAAGCGGTGCGTTCCGGCCAGGACAAAGGGTTTTGCACCACCACTAGGTTGACCTGAGACCGGGAACACACCCTACGCATACTAAAGCTTTCAGCGCTTTAACGGCGCAAAAATCACCCCTTTCAAACCACCTTGGCAGGGCTGGCAATGCCCACCCTACGGTAGTTACGGTCGCTGTTTAAAGCAGGGATGGTCTTTCTTGGAAGTGTCCTTAGCCGCAGAATCAGGAGATCTCTTCATTTAGACTTAGCCTTGACTCCTTCCCTCTGTAGATGGGTGTTGAGGTCGTGACCCTTACAGTGAGTGTAACGACTGTAATTCAAGGAACCGACCATTATGTCTATTGAAGATCGGGCTAAAGCCACGGCTAAGAACGTTGAAGGTAAAGCTCAGGCGGCTATGGGTGAAGTGACTGGCGACCCCAAAGATAAAGCTGAGGGAAACGCTAAGCAGGCTGAGGCTGAACTCACCCATGCCAAAGAAGACGCTAAGGACAAGCTGAAAGATGTGATTGACTAGGCCTTGGGGCGAGTCGGTCTAGAAGTCTTTCGCTGAAGCCTTTTGCTGTAGTTGGCTTAATTTAGTTTCCTGACTTGAAGGACTGCGTTAAGCAGTCCTTTTCGTTATGGATTTTTCGTTATGGATTCACGTAGCGGCCCCACCATGTGAGTACTTGATAAAGGCTGCCGTAAGGGCCAGCTACAGCAGACACCATTGGCGCAAGATTGGATGCAGTGCAAATCACCAGGGTTAAGGACGACGTTTGCCGTTTGCCGTTCCCCTGAACGTAGAAACAGTCTGCATCGGTTAATCCCATGTTCTCTATCTTCATTCTCACCTACAACGAAGAGCGAGATATTGCTGCCTGTATCGAGTCAGCCCTGCTGTCTGATGATGTGATTGTGGTGGATTCTGGCAGTGGCGATCGCACCAAGGCGATCGCTACCCAGTACCCTGTGCGGTTTGTAGAGCACCCCTTCAGCAGCCATGGGCAGCAACGCACCTGGATGTTGCAGCAGGTCCCCGGTAAATATGACTGGGCTTACATCCTTGAGGCCGACGAACGCATGACCCCAGCCCTGTTTGCCGAGTGCTTGCAAGCGATTACCCGATCCGATGCCGTCGGCTACTATGTGGCCGAGCGGGTGATGTTTTTGGGCACCTGGATTCGCCATAGTACCCAGTTTCCTCGGTATCAGTTGAGGTTGCTGAAGCGGGGACAGGTCTGGTTTGACGACTACGGCCATGCCGAACGGGAGGTGGTGACGGGGACCACTGGCTTTTTGCATGAGACCTATCCCCACTACACCTGCAGCAAGGGTCTCAGTCGCTGGATTGAGAAACACAACCGCTATTCCACTGACGAGGCCCAAGAAACCTTACGACAGTTGGTCACGGGTCGGGTCCAATGGCGATCGCTGCTGTGGGGTAGATCAGAAATGGCACGGCGCCGGGCCTTGAAGGATCTTTCCCTGCGCCTTCCCTGTCGACCTTTGGTGCGCTGGCTCTATATGATGCTCGTGCTAGGAGCCTGGCGGGATGGTCGGGCCGGTCTAGCCTGGTGTACCCTGCAAGCTGGGTACGAATACCTGATTGTGCTCAAAGTAGAAGAAATCAAGCATCCGGAGTACTTAACGGGGGAGCAGCCCGTGGCCGAGACTGACCCTGTTGCCTGCCCTCAAACCACGAACGAAGAAGATCTGGGACACTTACCGTTGATGGAACTGGGTTGACCGCTGACTCTGTGACATTAGGCGGTCAACCCTTCCTGACACCTAGCACCTGACACCTTCAGCAAAGGTTGTCATCTTATTGCCAGTCATGACCAGGCAGAAGGTTAGCTGCTGTAGTAGCCAACGTCTAAGGATAAAAGGTAACACTAGGTAACCCTACAGATTCATCTAGCCCCACCATCAGATTAAAGCACTGTACGGCTTGGGACGCCTGGCCCTTCATCAGGTTGTCAATGGCGGACAGCACAATAATGCGGCCGGTCCGTGGATCGGTTTCGAGGCCAATGTAGCAGCGGTTGGTCCCCCAGGCCCATTTAGTTTGGGGATAGGTGCCGTTGGGTAACACTGTCACCCAGGGGGAGGACCGGTAAAAGGCCCCATAAATGGTCAGCAGGTCATCTCGCACCAGGCCAGGGTCCCGCAGGGTGGCGTAAATGGTGGCTAAAATGCCCCGCACCATCGGGATCAAGTGGGGGGTAAACTGGACTGTCACCTCGTGGCGTGCCAAGTGGGTGCAAATTTGCTCAATTTCTGGGGTGTGACGGTGGCGGGCAACCCCATAGGCCCCCAGGGAATTACTAGCCTCGGCCAGCAGCATCGGGGTTTTGGCGACTCGACCGCCCCCAGAAGTGCCTGATTTGGCGTCGATAATCAGGGTTTCGGGCTGAGCCAACCCCTGCTTTAGCAGCGGGGCAATGCCCAACAAGCTGGCGGTGGGATAACAACCAGGGCAACCAATCAGCTGGGCGGTACGAATGCGATCGCGAAACAGTTCGGGCAAGCCATAGACCGCTTCTGCCGCCACCGCTTGATCCTGGCGATCGCCCCCATACCAGGATTGGTACGTGCCCAGGTTTTCAAACCGGTAATCCGCCGATAAATCTAGGACTTTGCAGCCCTTGGCCAACAGGGTAGGGGCCATGGTGCAGGCCAACCCATTCGGTAGGGATAAAAACACCACCTGGCAGCGGCTGGCAATCACCGCTAAGTCCACTGGCTCTACGGTTAAGCTGACCCGGTCAGCCAAGTGGGGATAGATGTCAGTGTAGGCCTGACCCGCACTGCTATCGCCCCCTAGATAGGTTAACTCCACCGCTGGGTGCTGGGTTAGTAGGCGAACTAACTGTACCCCGCCATAACCCGACGCTCCCACAATGCCTACTGAAATTTTCTCCGCTGGTAACTCGCTCATGCTCTAAAACAGGGTGAAAACGACCTGGACTAAGATAACGACCTGGATAGATGTGCCCTAGGGACTAAGTGACTTCTAGAAAATGTTCTCCGCACTGATGGGCATTGCCCACCCTACGGTAGCTACGATCGCTGACTTAAAGCGGGGATGTGCTTCCTCGGAAATCTCCTGATGTGACCAACTGAATGTGACCAACTGAATGTGACCAACTGAAATTTAGCGGACTGAGATCTGGATCCTAATGTATGGGCAGATGGACAATGCAGGCATAGTAATACTAAACCAACATCTCGAAGTGAGATGCGTCAGATTTGTTAATCCAGAGGTTAATCCAGAAAAATGACTGAATCGGCGATCGCGCTTTTCAGAGGCAACCCCAGGGCGGTCCCAGCATTAACGCTAGAATCGTATCGAAACCCTTGATCGAACGCCAGTAGCCCGTTTGGCCCGTGGGGAAATGCCAAATACAGCTTTGGCCCGAAATTGAGGGACTATACCGTACAAAGGCTAACCAAGATTGTGTTTGATCCAGCATCGGGGATGTCTGATCCCAACCGCACCGCACCACAGCCCCTGCCAGACTTTCAATTTGACACCATTGAGTCGGCCCTGCAAGACTTAGCCGCTGGGCGTGCCATCGTGGTGGTTGACGATGAAAATCGAGAAAACGAAGGGGATGTGATCTGCGCGGCCCAGTTTGCCACCCCCGACATCATTAACTTTATGGCCGTAGAAGCCCGAGGGCTGATTTGTTTAGCCATGACCGGCGATCGCCTCGACGAGCTTGATCTGCCCCTCATGGTGAGTCATAACAGCTTTGAGGATGAAAATGAGCAAACCGCCTTCACCGTTAGCATTGACGCCGCCGTCTCCTGGGGGGTGACCACTGGTATTTCTGCCGAAGATCGGGCCCGTACCATTCAGGTGGCCTTGAACCCCAAGGCTCGCCCCAGTGACCTCCGTCGCCCTGGGCACATCTTCCCGTTACGGGCTAAAAAAGGGGGGGTGCTGAAGCGAGCGGGTCATACTGAGGCTGGGGTAGACCTGGCTCAACTGGCCGGGCTGTACCCGGCCGGAGTGATCTGTGAAATCCAGAATCCGGATGGTTCGATGGCTCGACTACCAGAGCTAATCGAGTATGCCAAAAATTTTGGTCTAAAACTAATTAGCATTGCCGATCTAATCAGCTACCGGCTGCAGCACGAGCGCTTTGTGCAGCGGGAAGCCGTGGCTGACATGCCCACCCAGTTTGGCCAGTTTCAAATTTATGCCTACCACAACCTGCTGGATGACTCTGAACATGTTGCCCTGGTCAAAGGAGACCCGACCACCTTTGACGATGCCCCTGTGATGGTGCGGGTCCATTCAGAATGTTTGACCGGCGATGCCTTTGGTTCCCTGCGTTGCGACTGTCGCATGCAGTTACAGGCGGCTCTGAAGATGATTGAATCCGCTGGGCGGGGCGTTGTCGTCTACCTCCGCCAGGAAGGACGGGGCATTGGCCTGGTGAACAAGCTCAAAGCCTATTCCCTTCAGGATGCTGGCCTAGACACCGTCGAAGCGAATGAAAAGCTAGGGTTACCGGTCGACCAGCGTAACTATGGAATTGGTGCCCAAATTCTAAATGACATTGGGGTACGACAGTTCTGCCTAATTACTAATAATCCTCGCAAAATTGCTGGTATCAAGGGGTATGGCCTGGAAATGGTGGACCGGGTGCCGCTGATTATCGAAGCCACCACCTATAACTCCAGCTACCTGGCCACTAAGGCTCAAAAGCTAGG
This sequence comes from Leptolyngbyaceae cyanobacterium CSSed165cm_216, assembly GCA_007135385.1. Lineage (GTDB taxonomy): Bacteria > Cyanobacteriota > Cyanobacteriia > Phormidesmidales > Phormidesmidaceae > Nodosilinea. The sequence continues at coordinate 6,474 of SLIY01000489.1, read as the reverse complement.
TCACCTGATGGTGCAAACCTATCTCGCTACGGTGGCTATCCACTGGCGACCTGGCCCCCTATCCGTAGAAACCCGTTACCCTAAGCTTGAAAAACTCCGCCATCAGGCCGCCAACCAGGGCCTGCTGCTGCAGGAAGAACCCCGACGGGTGGCCGCTGCCCTGTTTAGTCAACCCCATTTGATTGTGCACCTGGGCCTAGATACCCAAGGGGCGATCGCTGAGGATTGGTATCAGCAGCCGGACCACCCTCAGCTCAAGGCTGTGATGGCTATTCTCAATGACCTGGTCACTTGGCCAGACATTAGCCAACTGGCCTTTTTAGTGTCTGCTGGGGGCGACGACCCCTTCAGCCGCTTGCAGGTAGGCTTAGACCGACAGATGTTTCAGCGCACTATCCCTGCCAGTCCTGACAACATCACCCCAACTGATCTGGTGACCGATTTAGAGACCCAGCGAATCTACGTGTTTTCCAACCATATTTCAGGGGATTAGGACTGGTCGGCAGAATTTAGATGGTGTTGGGTATCGGGTGTAGTATGTCGGGAATGGTGGACCGGCTTATGTCGCAGCGTACCAGCGTGTTACCCCGAGGCCGACAAAAGATCTCCTGTCTCCTGTCTCCTATCCCTGGGGAATTTCATCCCGGGCGGGGGGACGCTCCTGAGGTGTTGGACTCACCCCAGGCACTGGCTCCGTTTCCCAGGCATCGGCCTCCTCGCTCTCACTCGACTCACTTGTCCCTGACTCAGTCGGTATAGCTCGAACATTGGGGTTCCCCACGGGGGCCACGGGCTGACTCATTTCGGCGTGGATGGTTTCAGTCATGCGGCGGATCAGCTCACTGGCACGACCGTCGTTGTCAGGCCGCTGCACCAACAGAGATAGGGCATAGCGTTTGCCATTGGGGGTATCCACTAGGGCTACATCCCCTAGCAAACCACCAATGTCACCGGTTTTATTGGCCATCAACGAGCCATCGTTAATCCCAAAGGGAATCAGAGAGCGGTTGACGGTTCGTTGCATGATGCTGAACAGGCGATCGCGCGATCGCGGTGTCAGCAGCCCCCCCTGGTCGATCAGGGCCGTAATCAGGGCCAAATCCTTGGCCTTGGTGGTATTGGTACCCTCCAAATCCGGCAGTGGATTGCGCAGTACCGTATCCTCTAAGCCCCAGGAGGCAAACAATTGATTCAAGGCATCTTGCCCGCCTAGGGCGTCGATCATCATATTGGTGGCTGTATTGTCACTGGTGACGATCATGCGAGTGGCCACATCTAAGGCGGTATACTCAGTCTCCACCGCATCGTTACGCATGGTGCCTGAGCCGCCAGCCATATGGTTCTCTTGCATCACCAGCGCCTGGTTCAGGGCCATGGTACCTGCATCCACCTGTTGCAAAAAGGCAATTAAAATCGGCACTTTGATGGTACTGGCTGCGGCCACGGTCGAGTCTCCCCCCAGGTCCACATAGCGCCCAGTGTCAAGGTCGATGGCAAAGGCAACTGGGGTAAGGCCGGGGGTGAGGGTGGCCAACTGTTCCAGCTGAGCGTTGAGACGGGTTAACTCGCTGGATAGGCCTATATCAGCTACGGTGTTAGCGGTATTGCCCTGCACCAGACCACCGCCAGTTGTCGCTGCCGGTGCCGAACGCCCAGTACTGGGGCGATCGCGATCGCTGGGAGAGGAGGCCACATTGGCTGGACTCAAAACCGATAGCAATGTCCCGGCAATCGCCGCTACCCCGACCCCCAGAATCACCAGGCGAATTAGGTAAAGTACCGGCAACGGTGGCTTCGCCATTCGCCGCTGGGGGGAACTGGGCCGAGACCTGGGACGTAGGGTCGCTGGGGCAGAAGCGTTGGTCGCAGAGGTTGGGGGCGGCGGCGCAGAGGACAGTCTAGACCGCTGACGCAAGGGACGGCGTAGGGGCGTCACCTTGTCAGTTGTGGACTGGGGTGGCAGAGGAGACGGGGGAGCCATCGATTTAGAAACGGTGTGGGCGGCCCCGCTACCCGCGCCAGACCCTGGTCTCCGCTCCCCCCCGGCGCTGATAGCGGGGGAGGTACTATGGGGATGCATTTGAAGGGTCTGCCCTGTGGGTTGGTTGGCTATGGGCAAGTGCGCCTGCCGCCCAGCCCCCGCTGGAGGACTACCCCCCCCGGGCGGTGGCCCCAGGGTGTAGCTGGGGGAAGGATAAGTCCCCGTTGCCCTTGGCGGCCCCCCTGAATTGGGCCGTCGTGGAGTTGCTGTTGACTTAAACTGGGGCAAAGCAGCATTGCGCCCAGGCTGGGACGGTGTTTCCGGCTCCGTGGTTGCCGCCGCAGGCCGCCCAAAATCTGGGGTCATGTAGCGATGCTCGCGCCACTGGTTCCGACGGCGGGATAAGTTCAGCGGTCGAGGTGCCGTCTTAGACGTGTCCTCTGAGGCCGAAGAACGGCTTGTCGCATCCCCCAGATGGCTGCTGGGCTGAGAGTTGGCCCCATTGCCCGCAGCTGATCGCCCCAGGGAAGAAGACGGGTTGTAAGGGTCACCGTACTGTGCCATAGCTCGTTTACCTATGCCGTTTACGCCTGCTGTTTACCTAACCACTAGCACCATTGACCAGACCATACCGCCAACTATGTTTCAGACTGATCTGACGGTTGATCTGACGCGATCGCCCAGTTAATTTGTCTTAAAACGCCCCTAAGCATAGCTAATTCTTGAGAATTGGGCTCAGCCCGTTGCAGCAATCGGCGCAGCTTAGCCATTCGACTAGCTGCGGTATGGGGGTAAAGATAACCGATTTTGAGTAAAAGCGATTCTAAATCTTGATAAAACCCCTCCATTTGATCTAAAGGGGCTTGATCTAAAGGGGCCTTGGCGGGGGTGGCCCAGTCTAGCCGTGGCGGGGGGAGGCTGGTAAACGGGTCTGCCAGCTTGGCCGTCCCTGCATCGTTACCCTGGGCCGAATCATGCAGCACATAGGCACAGATGGCCACCGCCTGGGCCAGATTCAAAGACGGATAGGCATCGCTCACGGGAATCCGCACCCAGCGCTGGGCATAGATCAATTCTGCATTACTCAGCCCTCGGTCTTCTGGGCCAAAGATTAAGGCTGCCGCCCAATTGGGATTAGGCGTAGGGGATAACAGCCAAGGTAAGGCTGCCTCTGGGGTCTCCAGCGGCTGATCTTGGGGATGTAGGCGGCCAGTGGTGGCGATCGCCCGCTGACATCCCACCAAAGCCTCTGGCAGCGTCGCTACAGTGTGGGCAGCCGCCAGCAGATCACGGGCGTGAACGGCCATGTGCTGGGCCTGCTCGCTCTGGGGGTCACATTGGGGGTTGACCAAAATCAACTGATGCAGGCCCATATTTTTCATCACCCGGGCCGTGGCCCCAACGTTCAGCGGGCCAGCGGGCTCTACAAGTACGATCCGAATTGGTTCTAATGGCCAAAGCCCCATGATGTTAACTGGCTGGGTCATCCTCAAAGCGATACCCTACTCCCGTCACCGTTTTGACATAGGTGGGTTGGGATGAATCTGGCTCAACTTTTTTGCGCAGACGGGCAATGTGGGTATCCACCACCCGCTCATCACCAAAAAAGTCGTCCCCCCAGAGCTTTTCGATCAGATGATGACGACTCCAAACTCGACCGGGATAGCTCATAAATGTGGCCAGTAGGTCGAATTCTAGGGGGGTTAAATCAAGTGGATCGGCAGGAGCATTTTGGTGATGGCGATGGGCAATCCGCTGGTCTAAGTCCACAGAAAAGTGCGCGGTCTGATAAACCTGGGGTGCCGGTTCCTGACTGTGGCGCAAGCTACGCCGTAGCAGGGCACGCACCCGGGCTACCAACTCGCGGGGGCTAAACGGCTTGACTAAATAATCATCCGCTCCGGTAGATAGGCCAATAATCCGATCGATTTCTTCCCCCCGGGCGGTGAGCATCAGAATGTAGGGATCCTTGGCCCCTGGTCCTTGACGAATACGGGTACAGACCTCCAGACCATCGAGCTTCGGTAGCATCACATCCAGAATGATCAAGTCTGGCTGTAGCGTTTGCTGATAGCGTAGGGCGGTCTCCCCATCTTCGCAGACCTCACATTTAAACCCCTCTTTTTCCAAATACAGCCGAATTAGGCGGGCAATTTCGGCTTCGTCTTCCACAATTAAGATCAGCACCGCAATTGATTGTCCCAGAATGTCAACCTTGCACTAGCATACTCACAAGACCCCCTCGGCTGTCATGGCATTGGTCGCAAATCAGGGTTCTATTGGGGGGACGTCTGGCCTACTTGGGTCTACAGGGGGCATCGCAGACTGGTTTAGCCACGTTAGGAGCACTGGTTTTTCAATTAACGTTTATTGATACCTATGACCTTTTCTGTATCCCCCACCTATGCTGGTCTTGAGCCCTTGAGCCAAGCCTTTGGTGACTATTTGAAAGCCATCAACCCCTATCCTGGGCTAACCACGGTCGAGTGTTCTGAGCGATCGGGGAAGTTGCTGCTGTTGGCCGAACACCCCGACCCAGAGGTGGATCACCCGAATCACCTGCTGCGAGACCTAGAGGCGGCGTTTCGCGACTTGGTGCCTACGGTCGGTCTGCCAGAGGCGGACTGGGCCATGGTCGACCAATTGCCTGTGCGCATTTATCTTAAGGTCAAGCGAGCGGTTGACCCTTACGCTATTCATACCTTCACCTGGCAGCCAGGTGATGCCGCCGGGCTCCTGTTTCCCCTGGCTGAGCCGATGGCCGATCAGACGCCCCCCGCCTCGCCCCAGGACGCTACCTCTGCCGTCACTCCCAGTTCGCCAGACAGCCCTGACACCCCGACGGCGGCGATCCATGCCTCCAATGGGGCTGCATCCTCATCAGACACTGGAACTGGCGAAGACACTGGCGATCGCTCTGAACCTGGCCCCCTCTCCCTGGCCCCGTCACCCCAGGGAGCCGTTCCCTTCCCTGATGCGGCCCTAGCCTTCCCAGATACGGCTGTGGAGCCGCCAGACCCCAACCCCTGGGCCCAGCGAGGCCAGCATTGGGGGCACCAGAGCTGGCAGTTTCTGAGGGATTACTGGAGCTATGGCTTAGCGGCCCTAATTTTGCTGGGCAGTGGAGCCTTTGCCTATGCCCTAACTCGGCCCTGTGTGGTGGGCAGCTGCGATCGGATTGATAAAGCCGCCAGTTTTTACGATGTGGCCCAAGTCACCCTCACCATTAGTCCCACTAGCGAAGACCTGGTCACCGCCCAGGCAGACTTACAAGCGGCCATTGACCTCCTCGCCCCAATACCCAGTTGGTCAGGGTACTATGACACCGTTCAGCCTAACCTACAGCACTATCGAGCCAGCCTGGCCTCCCTGGATGCGGTGCTTCAAGCTCAGTCCCTAGCTGGTCAAGCGGCTGCCCTCAGCCAAGACCCGCCTCATCCGGTTGAACGCTGGGTTAAAATCCATCAGCTCTGGCGACAGGCCACCAACTGGCTAGACAGCGTTCCGGCTGATAGCCCTGTGTTTGACTATGCCCAGCAAAAATTGAGCGAATACCGCTCCAACTACAACGCCATTGGTCGACGGATTATTGCCGAAGAAGAAGCCGAGGCTAACTTTAATACCGCTCTGCAAACCGGTGACCTGGCTCGCCAGCGCATGGATACGGCTAACTCCCTGGCGGGATGGCAACTGGCTGCCAAAGAGTGGCAAGCGGCGATTAAAGGGCTCACCCTGATTCCCCGGGGCACCATGGTCTACCAGGAGGCCCAAGCCCAGCTACAGGACTATCGGCAGCAACTGTCCCGAGCTGAAAACCGCTCTACCTTAGAAGAAACCGGAGCCCGGGGGTATGATCAGGCTGTCCAGGCGGCCCGCCAAGCTGCGGCCTACGAAGCCCAAGGCCAATGGACGCTAGCGGTGACCTACTGGCAACGGGCTGTCGCCCAGACTCAACAAATTCCGGCCGACACCCTGTTGGCTGAGGAAGGGGAGATTTTACTAACCACCTATCAACCCGCCCTCAGCAATGCCCAAAAGCGGCTCCAATCAGCCGTAGCGCTGCAAAAACTAACGGCCACCATCGGGGAATTGTGTGCCGAGTCAGCTACCCCCTGCACGGTACGAGAAAGCCCGAGCCAGGTGCAAGTGACGTTGTCGAGTCAATATGCTGAACCCCTACGTCAGGCCATCACTCCTCCCGCCGCCGATGGCACCTTCGCCTTTACCAATCAACTCAGTGCTGAAGCCCAACGGTTAATTGAGGCCATGACCACCACCAGCCACCAAATTAACCAACAAATTGCTATCTATGATGCCCACGGGGGCTTCGTGGCCCGCTACCGACCAGACTTAGGAGGATTTATTAAGAACTAACAACAGGATGAGATAAGTAGGTAGACCTAAGTATTCAGCACACCGATCACCGCAAAACAAGGCTTCCAGCGATTCAGGACTACGTTTAATTAGGTCCACCCACTTACGACCTGATTTTT
>SLIY01000443.1 GCA_007135385.1 Leptolyngbyaceae cyanobacterium CSSed165cm_216 | reverse complement strand
TGTTGACCCGAGGCTTGTTGATCGCCTTTTCAAACATCTCTTTGATTTCGTCGTCGCGGGTTTTATTGGTGGTCGGGTCAACGATTTCGCTCTGCTTGTCTTTATCCAGCAGGGTGTCGTCCAGGTCGGCATCGACGCGGACAAATTTCACATCCGAGTAGTCGCGCTCCAGGGAGGGAATGAAGTGGGTGTCGATGAAGGAATCCATGAACAGCACTTCTAGCCCTTGGCCCTTGAACAGCTCTAGGTAGGTGGCCTGGGAGACTTCGTCGGTGGCGTAGAAAACGCGGTTTTCGTGCTTGGCTTTGTTGCGCTCCAGGTACTCTTTTAGGGTGGTGTAATAGTTACCCTTGGCGTCGGTGGCGGGCTTGGTGTCAGACACATCTGACCAGGCATCAGCCTCATCAGTCTGCACCTCTACCTTGGCGGCGTCGGTGCCGTCGTCCAGCTTGGCGGTGGTGCGGAAGATCAAGATATCTTCCACCTGCTTTTTGAACTTGTCGTCGTTGAGGGAGCCAAACTTGACGAAGTTGCCCAGGTCTTGCCAGCTAGCAATGTACTTGGGCAGGTCATCCCGGTACAGGGCTTTAAGGCTGTCGCCCACTTTCTTGGCGATGTAGTCGGCAATGCGGCGGACGGTGCGATCGCCCTGCAAGAAGCTCCGGCTCACATTTAGGGGAATATCGGTGCTGTCGATTACCCCGCGCAGGGGCAGCAGGAAGCGGGGCACCACCTCTTCACAGTTGTCGGTGACAAACACCTGGTTACAGTAGAGCTTAATGCTGCTCTTGGTGATGTCGATGTCGGGCTTAAGTTTAGGGAAGTAGAGGATACCGTTGACCACAAACGGATAATCGGTGTTCAGGTGAATCCACAGCAGTGGATCTTCCTGGAAGGGATACAGGTAGCGGTAGAACTCTAAGTAATCCTCGTCGCTGAGGCTGCTGGGGGATTGCTTCCAGGGGGCCTCATGCTTGTTGACCACCTCCCCATCCAGCTTGATCGGCACTGGCATGAAGTCGCAGTAGGTTTTAATCAACTGCCGAATGCGGGCGGCTTCCAGGTATTCCTCTTCCCCCTCCATCAGGGTGAGGGTGATGGTGGTGCCCACGGTGCTGCGTTCGGAGGGGCTGAGCTTAAATTCGGTGGTGCCATCGCAGGACCAATGCACCGCTTCCGCCCCATCCTGGTAGGAGAGGGTATCGATCTCAACGGTGGAGGCCACCATAAAGGACGAGTAGAAGCCCAACCCAAAGTGGCCGATGATCGGATCTTCAGCGGCGCTGTCTTTGTACTTGGTGATGAATTCCTCGGCGCTGGAGAAAGCCACCTGGTTGATGTACTGCTTCACCTCGTCAGCGGTCATGCCGATACCGGTGTCGGAGACACTGAGGGTTTTCTTGTCTTTGTCCAGCTTAATTTCGATTTCGGGATTACTGATGTCACCGGAGTATTCCCCAGAGCGGGACACCATAGACAGCTTTTTAATGGCGTCCACAGCGTTAGACACCAGCTCTCGCAGAAAAATCTCGTGCTCTGAATAGAGCGCCTTTTTAATAATCGGAAAAATATTCTCGGTATGGATCGAGATATTGCCCTGTTCCAGAATCGTCGTCATGGCGGTGGGGTGTGTCGTTGAGATAACAGTTTTCTTAAGGCAATTTTTGTCGTTGATGGGGCCAATGCACAAGCGGCGATTTCCTCCCCCCTTGAGGTTCGGTTGACCGACTTGGCAGGGGGCAGGTCGTGGGATTGGAGGCTATTTCGTCGCTGAGTTTTAGGGGTTACTGAGCCTTGTAAAAGGGCCGCTTGACTACGGTGGCGGACCGCTGTTGTCCCCGGATATCCACCGCCAGGGCTTGGTCTACCTTGGCCAGGGGGGTCGCCACATAGGCCAGGGCAATGGGAAGCCCCAGGGTGGGGGACAGGGTGCCGCTGGTGACCGTACCCACAGACTCACCATCGTGGACTACGGCATAACCGTGGCGAGCGATGTAGCGATCGCTCAGAGTTAACCCCACCAGACGGCGGTCTACCCCCGTTTGCTTTTGTGTCTCTAACACCGATCGCCCCACAAAGTCGCCCTTTTCGTCCAGGTGCACCAGCCAGCTGAGCCCGGCTTCTAGGGGGGTGGTGCTGTCATCGATGTCTTGGCCGTAGAGGGCCATAGCGGCTTCCAGGCGCAGGGTGTCTCGCGCCCCCAGGCCACAGGGCGCCACCCCCGCCGCTAATAGGGCGTCCCACAGGGCCACAACTGTGGCCGGGTCAGTCATAATTTCAAAGCCGTCTTCGCCGGTATAGCCAGTGCGGGCCACCCAGGCGGGCTGGTCGAGCACCGCGCCGTCTTGGTGGCCAAAGCGACTCACCTGGGATAGGTCGATGGTGGTGATGGTTTGCAACATCTCGGTGGCGGCAGGCCCCTGAATCGAAAGCAGCGCTTTTTCCCCGGACTGATCCACCAGCTCCACCCCTGTGTTAGTCAGATGCTCTAGTAGCCAGGTTTTGTCTTTGGCGGTGGTGGCGGCGTTGACGATGATCGCCACGGTCTCCACTCCGGCCCCATCCTGCTCTTTTAAGTAAATAATCAAATCATCGATGATGCCCCCCTGAGAATTCAGCAACACTGTGTACTGGGCTTTGCCAGGGACCAGTCGGTCTAGATTCGAGGGGACTAGGGTCTGGAGAACGGCGATCGCCCCTTTACCCCGCAGCTCAAACTTACCCATGTGGGAAATATCAAACAGCCCCGCCCGCTGCCGCACCGCCTGGTGCTCTTGTTTAATGCCCGCAAACTGCACCGGCATTTGCCACCCCGCAAACTCAGTCATGCGGGCCTTCAGGTCTAGGCAGCGATCGAATAAGGGGGTTTGCAGCTGAGTCATGGATTGCCAGAGGAAGTACATCCCGAGTGTATGGT
>SLIY01000380.1 GCA_007135385.1 Leptolyngbyaceae cyanobacterium CSSed165cm_216 | reverse complement strand
GTGCAGAGGTGCTGGCGGCTATGACCAAGCTGAATGGCGACCCAACTCCGCAAGAGTTTGAAGCCTTTTTAGCCGCTCTCAGCCTATTTCACCCCCTGCCCGCCGAATTTACCCCCGAGCGACTGCTAAGTGATACTCACCCGGTGGATAGCTGGCTTGACCAGATTCATACCCCGGCTATGCAGCAGCAGGTGTACCGAGGTGCCTACGCGATCGCCAGGGCTAAGGGCATTAATCGGGCGGAAACAGACCTGCTGGCCCATCTGCGCGATCGCTTTCAAATCATGCCAGAAATGGCTCAAGCCCTGGCCCGACAGCCGATCTGGGGGAGTCGATCAACCCTGGTGACGAATTCAGCCTTAGCGGGCATGGCCGCCCTGATTGGCCGTGAGGGGGAGATTCGACGATTAATTTTTGATTACTGCCTAGGGGCTGCGATCGTCGGGCTCGTTCCACTGCGGGGTGGTGGCACCCTAGAAATCAAGTTTCTGGTGGTGTTAGTGCTGATTCTGCACATGATCTGGACCATCCGGAACCGATGGGGCAAGCCTAGAGGCCAGGATGCCCTGGCGGTGCTGGGCAACATCTTTGGGTTTATTGCCGCCGTGGTGGTTGGGTTCTTGGCCTGGGCCACCATGATTGGTTTAGGCGTTGTGATTCCCTATGTGGGAGCCTTTGCCACAGCCGCAGCCTTTGCTAGCATCACCTGGATGGCTGGACAGTCTACTAACCAGTTTTATACCAGCGCTAAACGGCCCGACGCGATCGCGCTGCAGCGGGCGTTCCCTGACTTAACTCAGCCTGACCCATAGGGGCTCAGAGCATTGCACTGCGGCACAATTTTCCTCAACTGTCTATCAACCAACCTATGGATAACATCAAGCGTCGTCAATTTTTACTGGGGGGGGTTGCGGTTGGTACTGCGGCCACCCTGGGCACCGAACATGTTCGCCGCCAGCGGGCCGAGGCCCGTCAAGCCGCCATTGACACCTTCGCCTCCCAGTTTTACGACCCTGAAGATATTATCCAGGCGGCCATTACTGGCGACACCCGGATGGTGGAAGAATTTCAAGCGATCCAAGCCGCCGCTGCCTTTCCACCGCCGCCGATTCCCTACAACCGAGAGATGTCCAAGCGGTTGATTTTACTCAGTCGTCTGGCTACGCAGCAGTACATCACGGGGCGCAACGACCCCAACTACGACGGCAATCTGCAACAACTCTTGGACTACGACTCTAGCCTCGACAGGTACCGCCTAGTCACTAACTTTCGTGGCGAAGAACGCCAAGTTAACGACCGGATCGAAGTGCAGATTCCTCAGCAGATTCTCGATGATCCCACCCTGATGGACGACCCCACCGCCCTAGAAGAAAATTTCTCGGAGGCCGAAAATGCCATTCGCTCTGGAGTCTCTACCGTAGTCAGGGTAGGGCGCAAGATTTCTGTGTTTTATGGGTTCTTGCTGGAGTCTGAGGACGATAGCATCCTGGTGTTTCGCGGCACCCAACGCACCACCGAATGGCTGGGCAACATCTATGCCATCCAAGAACCCTACCTCAACCCTGCCACTGGTGAAACCCTAGGCCGGATTCACACCGGCTTTCGCCGGATTTCTAATAGCATCGTGGATCCACTGCCGACTGCAGCCATTCGTCAAATTGATCCCAATAAACCCTGCTATATATCTGGTCACAGTCTAGGGGCCGCTTTGGCCACCATCATTGCCCTGGACATTGCCCTAGCTGTGCCCGAACTCCAACCGCAACTGCAAGCCTATGCCTACGCTAGCCCCCGCATCGGTAACCCAGACTTTGCCCGCAGCTATGCCCAGATATTACCCAATAGTTATCGCATTGCCAATTTGGCTGACCCGATTCCCACCATGCCCCCCACCAAACTCCGGGCAGAGTTCGTCCAGGTCGGGGAAGAGTGGGCCTTTCTTAACCAGGGGGGCGACATCTTGCCCAACCATATTGTGGAAACCTACCGCCGGGCGGTGAATGCTGAAGCGGAGAGCAATCAACCCCGAAACTTTCCTGTCACCGGTATTGCTTGAGCGCCAGGGCCGCCATGGGCCTGAACTAAGGAATATGCCTTTTAGACTAGCTAGCCATGTTGTTGCTCAGCCCCAAAATAAAAAGCCGGGTAAGGCGCTATCACTGAGGAGCGAACCTCCACAATGTCCTGTGGCCTTACCCAGTCTTAGCTTTGGAGCACACGCGAGTCTACAGGATGTTTAAATAGTCGGCCATATCCCTGATTCCGCCAATACATGAAAGTTCTGGAAAGTTCAGGTGTTTGTGCAGAATGTGCCGTAAAAGGTCAACTTTGAAGCGTAACGGGCTCAGAATGTGATCCCCCCTGGGGGCAAAAATCTAGATTACGGCAATTTTTCTGCCAGGGGAACCTGAAATTCTTTTTTTCGTCTAGCCCATGCTAGCCCGCCACTGGACCGGTGTCCACAGATCGGCGGCAGCGGTGTCGCTGCCTGCTGGCGGCATCAACCATACGGGTCCCTATAGGGCCAGCCTAAACATTGCGAAAGGCTAAGTAACGCAACACTACGTACCAATATTGCCCCCTAAGCACCGGGACCCTGGATCGGTCACGGTAGGATAATCAAGACAATTTTCCTGGCTATAACGTCCATGTTTGTTATTCTCCTGATTTTTGTGGTTGGGCTCACTCCGGCGATTATTTCTGCCTGTCTGAGCATCCGTGCCGATCGCCTAGAAAAGCGAGGAGAACCCCAGGCTATGACCTCCTCCCTAGGGCAGGGGCTGCTTAAAATCATGGATCACCAAGATGGCGACATGCACTATGTCGATGGCATGGGCTATATGATTGGCGATATTACCTGTGATCTAAATGCGCGATCGGCCTACCTGCGTTGCGCCGTCAATCCTATGGGACCCTGCGACGGGTGTAG
>SLIY01000006.1 GCA_007135385.1 Leptolyngbyaceae cyanobacterium CSSed165cm_216 | reverse complement strand
TCGAGGCCGGGCCAGGCAGCATTTCGCAAATGGCCACCCCCTCCAGGAACTGCTCCTCCTGGAACCAACCCCGCCGCACCACCGCCTCGTCGTGAATCATGGCAATGTGGGCCTGGGGGCCGCCAAAGCCAATTGCCCCCAGCCGTAAAAAGAGCTGTGCCACTTCCTTTAGCCGGGTTGATAACGGCACCGAGTTTCGATGCAAATGTTGGGTGTCAGGTTCAGTAGAGTGACCCATAGCCTCACAGAGGTTGACTGAGGCTACTGTATCGAAACCGCACACGAAAATCCTATATCGTGGACGACAGATAGCCTGGGTGGATGCATCAGCCTGGGAAACTGTCGTGGCGACCCGCCGCTACAGAAATCCCCACCACCCGTAGGGTGGGTTAGGCGGCCCCCAAATCTCGCCCTTGACCCGCCCCCGCTCCGCCGTAACCCACCGCCCACCCATAGGGAGAACCTCGACCTCAGAGAAACCGGGTTTCTGCGCCTGTGGTCGCAAACCCTGATGAATCCCCAAGAAACCCGGTTTTTGATGCGGGGGTAACCTGGTCTAAGGCAGGGGTGGGTCAGCTTGGGTGGCGAAGAGATTTGCCGCATTCAGCGACTTACATGCTGGCGCCGTTTGACCCACCCCGCCCTGCGGGCACCCCATCGAAGGCGGGGACAGTGCTACCTTCGCTATTTAGACCAGGTACCATACCATGATTAACATTTGTGGATTGCCTGGGCTGGATTCCCCGGCTAGAATGCTCAAAATCCTAGATCGCTACGTTCCCTAGTGGTCTGTCAAGCTAGCAGTGACGGGTCAACAGGGGCTGCGGTGCAAGGTAAACGATATACGGTGCAAGGTTGGTCGTGAACCGTATACCGTGAACCGTAAACCTTGTACCGTAACCCGTAAACCCCAGGTCACAGATCCCACCATCATCAGATTGACTGAGCACTAGGCATCCACCCATCCCCGTTATGAGGTACTTATGACCACAGAAGAGCAACGGCTGGCCGCCACCCGCAGCGGCCAGGTGGATTGGTACAAGTGGGGTCCTTACCTGAGCGAACGCCAGTGGGGCACCGTGCGCGAAGACTACAGCGCTGATGGCAATGCTTGGGACTATTTCCCCCATGATCAGGCTCGATCGCGGGCGTACCGCTGGGGGGAAGATGGCCTGGGGGGCATCACCGATAACCACAATCTGTTGTGCTTTGCTTTGGCCCTGTGGAATGGCCAAGATCCCATTCTTAAAGAACGGCTATTTGGCTTGACCAATAGCCAGGGCAACCACGGGGAAGATGTGAAGGAGTACTACTTTTACCTCGACAGTACCCCCACCCACTCTTACATGAAGTACCTGTACAAGTATCCCCAGGCGGCGTTTCCCTACAACGACCTGGTGGACACCAACGCTCACCGCAGCCGCTATGAGTTGGAATATGAACTGCTGGATACAGGCATCTTTGACGACGATCGCTACTTCGATGTGTTTGTGGAGTACGCCAAGGCCGACACCGAGGACGTGCTAATCCAGATCACCGCCATCAATCGGGGACCCGAGGCGGCCCCGCTACACCTGTTACCCACTCTGTGGTTCCGTAATACCTGGTCCTGGCTGGATACCGGGTCGAAGCCGGAAATGAAGACGTTAGGGCCTGGGGTGGTGCAGGCCCATGTCACCAACCCGGCGCTGACCCCCTATCTGCTGGACTATTACTTTTACTGCGACGCTGGGGTGCCGCTGCTGTTTACCGAAAACGAAACCAATCAGGAGCGCCTCTTCGACCAGCCTAACCCCAGCCCCTATGTCAAAGATGGCATCAACAACTATGTGGTGCATGGCCAGACCGAGGCGGTTAACCCAGATGGTGTGGGCACTAAGGTGTCGCCCTACTTTCAACTCACCATCGGCCCCGGGGAAACCCAGGTGGTGAAGCTACGCCTGACTAAGGCGGCGCCGGATCAGGTGGGCGATCCCTTTAGTGCTTACTTTGATCACAACTTTGCCGCTCGCCAGCAAGAGGCGGACGAGTTCTACGCTACGGTGATTCCCCCTAAGGTGTTGGCCGATGGCGATCGCGCCAATGTGATGCGTCAAGCCCTAGCTGGCATGATGTGGACCAAACAGTACTTTTACTACGACCTGGACCAGTGGCTACGGGAGCGAGACGTCACCCCCTGGACCCCGGTGGCGGAGAAGAGCCATGTGCGTAATAGCGAGTGGTTCCACATGGTTAATGATGACATTGTGTCGATGCCTGACAAGTGGGAATACCCCTGGTATGCCGCCTGGGACCTGGCGTTTCATGTGATCCCCATTAGTTTGGTTGACCTCGGCTTTGCCAAGGATCAACTGCTGCTGATGCTGCGGGAGGACTATCTGCACCCCAACGGTCAAATTCCGGCCTATGAGTGGAACTTTGGTGATGTCAATCCGCCGGTCCATGCCTGGGCCACTTGGGAAATTTATGTGCGCGATCGCGATCACCACGACGGCAAAGGAGATCTGGACTTCCTTAAATATGCCTTCTCCAAGCTGTTGATCAACTTCACCTGGTGGGTCAACCGCAAAGACGAAGGGGGCAACAACCTATTTGAAGGAGGCTTTTTGGGCCTGGACAACATTGGTGTGTTTGACCGTAGTTCCGATCTGCCCACTGGCGGGCGGCTAGAACAGGCGGACGGCACTGCCTGGATGGTGTTCTTTAGCCAGCGGATGTTCCAGATCGCCATCGAGCTGGCCCTGCACGACCACCTGTACGAAGACTTGGCCATCAAGTTCTTTGAGCACACCATGTGGATTGCCGGGGCCATGGACCGCATCGGCGATCACCAGGATGAGCTGTGGGACGAAGCAGATGGCTTTTTCTACGATGTGTTGCGCCTACCCGACGGCAATGCCACCCGGCTGAAGGTGCGATCGCTGGTGGGG
>SLIY01000324.1 GCA_007135385.1 Leptolyngbyaceae cyanobacterium CSSed165cm_216 | reverse complement strand
AGGGGATTAAGGGGGAGGTAAAGAGGGTGGGGATGGGGAGGTGGGGGGATGAGGAGGTGGGGGGATGGGGAAAGAACGCAGAACGTAGGGCGTAGCCTGTACTCAGCAGAAGAAAGGAGGGAGGGTTTTCGTTTTTCCCTTTTCTTTTTTCGTTTTTCAGATACGTAGCGGCAGACCGGTGTGTCTGGCCTATCAGCGATCGCAGCCCTGGTCTAAGGCCCGAAAGCAGTCTGACAACACCACATTAGAAAACAGAAAACCTTCGGGATCGCTGAGACGCAAGCGGCGTAGGGTAGACCACGAGTCCCCCTCGAGCACCACCAACCCTGACTGGATATGGGGCTGGAGGGCGGCATCGAGGATGGCCCAGGTGGCGGGAGGACAGAGCGATCGCAACTCCTCTCCATCGATTCCCTCGCGAAGTCGCAGGCTTACCATGAGGCGATCGAGCAACTGCTCAATCGGGGGGGTTGCGGGCTCGTGATGTAGACCGCCAGCCGCTTGAAACGCCTGCACCCACTGGTGATAGGTCGCTAGCGTGCGAGGTCGGCTGACTCGCTGGTGCTGGGTATAGCTGGTGGCCCCTAGGCCAAAGCCGTAGTAGGGCTGATTGCGCCAGTACGTCAAATTATGCTGACATTGATGGCCTGGCTGAGCATAGTTGGACACTTCATAATGCTCATACCCCTGGGTCGTCAGATAGCGCTGGGCCAGGCGATACATCTGAGCCGTCTGCTCATCCGTCGGTAGGGGGGCATCCCCCGGCTGGTAGCGTTTAGCGAACACGGTCTGGGGTTCCACCGTCAGGTCATAAATAGATAGATGGTGGGGCTTCAAAGCTAGGGCCTTAGCCAGTCCAGTCTGCCAATCCTCCCAGGTTTGGTGGGGTAACCCTGAGATCAAATCCAGACTCCAGTTGGCCATAGTGAGCTGGTGCAACCACTCCACTGCTTGATAGACATCGGCGACGCGGTGGAAGCGGCCACAGGCTTCCAGGGTGGTGTCGTCTAGGGCCTGTACCCCTAGGCTAATGCGATTCATTCCAGCCGCTAAATATCCCTGCAAATGCTCTAGAGAAAAGGTAGCAGGATCCATTTCCATCGAAATTTCTGCATCAGCTCTGATACCAAACCGCTGATCCAACTGGCTCAGGATTTGCTCTAGCTGGGACACCGACAGCAGTGAGGGGGTGCCACCCCCAAAAAAGACCGTTTGCAGCGGCAGCGACCCCGCTGGGGTTGTCGCAATCTCCTCACAGAGAATTTCGACGTACCGGTCTACAGTCATGGACGTTTCCCCCCGGCGCTGATTACCCAGCACCGAAATGGGAAAGTCGCAGTAAAAACAGCGGCGGCGACAAAAAGGAATGTGAACGTAGGCGGAAACAGAATCGGCGGTCATAGCGGATCTTGGACAACACTCGCCAGATCCACAGCGTACACGTCGCGCCCGTGGGCTAGGGAGAATTGTAGGGAGTGGCGCAGGTCTTTGCTGCTAGTGGTAATGAAGATCAGCATCCCCACCAGAGTCATCACTCCGGCCAAGCCAAAAATACCGCGATAGCCGATGCCATCGGCGATGGTGCCAAACACAGGACCGGCCAGGGCAATGCCCACATCAAAGCCCACCATGGCTAAACCGAAGGTGCGACCGCGATCGGTGGGGTTAGAGCGATCGCCCATCAGGGCGGCAATCATCGGGATCAAGGTTCCTGCGGCAAAGCCCTGAACTAACCCCGCTAGCAAAAATGCTGGGGCACTATCGGCCAGCCAAAACAACCCCATGGCCAGACTATAGATCGCCAAACTAGCGGTAATAAATCGACCTCGTCCATAGCGATCTGAAGCTCGACCGACCACCAGTCGAGAGCTAAAACTAGCCATCGCTGAGGCCGCATAGATCAAGCCCACATTCAGTGCCAACCCAGTTTCCTGCACGTATAGAGGCACAAAAGTACTCAGGGTACCAAAGGCTAGTCCCACCAGCAGCAGCACTAGGGCGGGGGTGCGGATGCGCCCCGTCCACAACAGTCCCCAAAACACCTCAGAAGGTTTGGCGGATGGATAGGGAGAATCAAAGCTGGGGCGGGGCGGCTCATCTAGTTGTGAAACCAGCAGCAGGCCAACGATACCCAAAATTCCCATCACCAAAAACGCCGTGACAAAACCGGAGGCCTCATACAAAAAGCCTCCTAAGGCTGGTCCCAGGGCCATACCGATGGGGTTGACCAAGGTCATATAGCCAATTAGCTCGCCGCGTCTGTCGACCGGGGCTAGATCGATCACCAGGGCACTATAGGCCACCACAAAGGCCGCAATGCTGAGGCCATGAAAGGCACGAATTAGCATCAGGGAGAGGATGGACAGATCTACCGTCAGCGTGCGCTGGCCGAAAGCGAGCGGGACAGTCAGATGAGGCAGCAACTGGACCAGCAAATAGCCAAAGGGGGCGATCGCGACCGCCGATAGCCCAATCACCATTACAAACTTGCGACCCCGATCATCAGCCAAGCGGGACAAGGTAGGCCGAGCCACTAAAAGCCCCGCCGCAAAGGAGGCCATCACAATGCCGATTTGCTGACCGCTTCCCCCTAGGGTGGAAATAAACAGCGGCAGGGTGGGCAGCAGCCCGGCCAGGCCTGCCCAAAAGCATAGGCCCGCCGCAAACAGGATCAATAAATTCGATCGTACTGATGGGTTGAAGGTTGAGAAAATAGTCAAGGTTCTAATATTCCAAGACGGGAGGGGAAGACAATCACCCCGAGATCCGAATAGCCCGAGGTTTGCGGATCAATATCTCTAATGTAAACAATTATTTCAAATGTCGGCCATGGAGCGCAGTGCCCGTTTTGACCCCAGTGGCAGCTATCGCTACCGCCTAACTCGCCAGTGGCAGCCATCCTGCCCCTGGCTAACCATCATCATGCTTAATCCTAGCCAGGCCGACGCCACCGTCGATGACCCAACTTTGCGCCGCTGTCAGGGGCTAGCCCAAAGTTGGGGGTTTGGAGCCATTGACGTGGTCAATTTGTTCGCCTACCGCACGGCCCATCCCCGCCGCCTCAAACAGGCCAGCGACCCCGTTGGGCCTGACAATGACGCGGTCCTGTTGACCGCCGCCGCCCAAGCTAACCAGATTCTACTCGCTTGGGGCAACTGGGGCTGTCTGTACCATCGCGATCGCGCGGTGTTAGCCCTACTAGCCCCCTATCAAGACAAGTGGACCTGCTTGGGGCGCAACCGCACCGGACAGCCTCGCCACCCCCTCTATGTCCCGAGGCAACGTACCTTACAGCCCTGGACTTGAGACCACTAAGCACTGAGCTGTGCCCTGCTCGAAGTCATCCTTCTTCGCCTCAATCACACAGGCCAAAGGGGCCTCTAAGTAAGCCCGTCGTTCGGCAATCAGATAATCAGCGTTACCGCAAACCATTTCTCCTTCTAGATAGGCCCCTTTCCAAACCTTGAGTCGATCAAACCCTTCTAGCCCCTCTTCACAGATGGCGTCAATCAGCAGGGTTTTTGAGATTTCTAAACTCTCCAAATCAAATCTTTGCAGGCGCTCCAACCGCTGCTGAAAAAAGTCACTGAGGGGGACCAGGTCGGCGGCTAGATGCCAGCGCTGGAGTTCTGTAACTCCTAAGTGCTGAAACGCTTCCTTATAGGTAAAGCTGGAAAAGGAGCGTTTGCGCTGTTGTAGAGCCTGGGTCATAACAGTGGTGGATGAGTTGATCAGTCGCTTCAGAGCCCCCTAGGGCTCTAAGTATGGGCCGTTCTCAGTCACTCAGTCGCTTCGGTTCTCGGTAGACACCGTAGGCGGCAAAAATGCCGAGGACAAAGCCAAACAAATGCCCCCACCAAGCCACCATGGGGTGGGTCGGGAATATACCAAAAATAAAGGTGCTGTAGTTGATCAGCACAAACACTGAAATCAGCAAAGGAATGATCCGTCGCTCGAGCCAGCCAATACACAGCAGGTAGCCGAACAAGGTATACACCACCCCACTTAGCCCATGGGAACTGTTAGGCGCAAGGAGCCAGGTGGCAAAACCACCCCCCAGCCAGCCAATCAAAAACACCATCCAGTAGTCACGGCGGCTTTTGGCCAGAATCAGCCAGCTAAACAGGACAAAGGCAATGCTGTTGCCAATCAGGTGACCGAATCCACCGTGGGAGAACGCAGACAAGAAAATTCCCGGCACCCCTGCCAAACTGCGAGGATGCACCGGAAAATTCCATTGTCCGCCAAAAAAGACCTGGTCAATGATTTCCTGGGTCCAGGGGATAGCCAAAATCCATAGGGGCAACATAGCATTGCGCTTTAGCCGTTGTCCCCAAGACCGGGAGGGGCGGGTTGAGGTTGGTTTCCCATCTACCGGTGGCTTCTGGGTAGACGGCGGCGCAGCTTGGCCATCAACCTCTGTCTCAAGCTGCTTGAGTTTGGCCTGTAGTTCGAAGTCGTCCAAAGTCTGAAGCAGAATGCAGCGGCGAATAATGACAGGGTAACTTTTTTGGTGTCTTACTGCCCACTCACCTCGCCCACTGAGCGGCGGAGTCCGCCCATCGCCAGTACGGCCTAAGTAAGTACATGGACACAATTCCTGACTAACCCTTGATCCGGCCTTCGACTCCGCTCAGGCCTCGTCGACTCCCCTCAGGCCTCGTCGCTGGTTGAGCGGGGTCGAAACCAGCAACGTTGAACCCTTTATTTTTGTCCACCTACTGATTAGGAATATTGAATTGTTCTGACCCGTCGCGGTGCACGGGGACGTAACCGCTGACGTAGCATACTCGGTAGGGTGATTGGCCCCAACGCCATCGCCAGGGCGAGAAACAACCACATTCCTGGGCGAGTTTTGGCTTGTGGGTCGTTCAAGAATGGGCCTATGGCTAGAGCAAACACCATCAGCGCTGTTAAGCCGTACAGTTGGAAAATCATGCGGGAACTCTCTATGGCACGTTGCTAGCCTTAGCATAGCGATCGCCGCATTAGCCACCACCACTAGGATTACGGAACTTTCGATCCCAGGTCTGTCGTGCTCTCAGGGAAAACCCTGACGGCAGCGGTTCACTACTGGTGGTCTGTCAAGCCAGAGGTGACGGGTCAACAGGGTCTGCGGGTTACGGTCTGCGGTTTAAGGCAAGCCGCAGACCGTAACCCGTGAACCCTAAGTCACATCTCCCGTCATTATGTTTTTGACTGAACCCTAGCGTGATGACAAGCCCCCAGAAACCCGTTAGAATTGCCCATCAATACAAGTGTTCTGAATGGTGGATGGGGTATGCCGGTGAGTCCTTCCCAAATTAAAACCCTGCTGGACCAAAAGCGCGCCGCCTTTAGCTCCTTCAATCGGGCTAAGTTTGAACTGCTCCAGGGGTATCATCAGGCCTGGGTAGAGTTTGCGGCTTTGCCCTTGGCTCAACAGATTAACCAGTTGGCGATCCATCCCTCTCCCACTGGGGCGCAGCCATTGGAGGAATTGGCCGAAGCCAAGAAGGGGATCATCCCGTTTTTCTGCGCTGAGTCGGCTCCAGCTACAGCCCCCTGGTCTAACCGAGAAGCCAGTAAACAATGGGTGCAAGATATTTTGACAGACATCACCACCTTCGCTGTGGATGGCTCTCAAATTTCGCCGGGCAAGGACCTATCAATTCCGATCGCGCTGATTCAAATTGGCTGGTTTGAAAACCCCCATAGCCCCGACCAACCCTACGACAAAGATGTCCGGGTCGACCTCATGACCCCAAAAGATCTAGGCCCTAACCCGGCCCAACCAGTGGAACGGCGGGTCAACATTCGCCGGTTTCAGATGGAGGTGGCTCGGTTGGTGGAATTTATGGACACCTGCCCGCAACCAGAGCGGACCTTAGTGTTTTTTGACGGAGCCCTGGTGGTGACCTTTGCCGAAGCCTTTGATCAAGACAGCCAAACAGCCTATGTGCAGGCCATGCTGGACCTACTGGCCGCCAGCGAACGGCGCCGGGTACCGCTGGTGGGCTATGTCGACACCTCCTATGCCCGCGACTTAACTACCCTGCTGCATCATGGCTACGGCCTAGAGGCCACCGAAGGCATCCACGATGCCCAACTGCTATCGCAATTGATGGAATGGGGCGATCGCACGGCGGTATTTCAATGCGATCGCGGTGGTATTTTAGATGACTACTCTACTCACCAGGACCAGATCACCTTCACTTACCTGAAAACCACCCGGGACGGCCACCCAGCCCGCCTGGAAATGCCGCGATGGATGTGGGACAGTGGCCAGATGCCCCAATACCTGAACTGGGTGCGGGGGGAGGTGATTGTCGGAGGCGGCTACCCCTACGCCATTGAAACAGCGGATCAAACCGCTGTCCTGCAAGGGCAAGACAAGCACATTTTCTTTCGGGTGCTGCAAGATTGGGCCGAGCGAGAGTCGATTAACCTGCGGCTGTCCCGCAAGATGGTGAGTAAGCAGCGGCGGCGGTAGGGGGAGGGGTAGAACAATTTTGGATTTTGGATTTTGAATTGCGGCTGTTGCGGCTGTAGGGCGATCGCCAAGACACCTAAAACACCGCCGTAACCCACGGCTGGGGAGCGTGAACTTATGGTTGAATCGGAGGAGATGCGATCGCCGCTGTTTCAGGAGACATCCCCCATGGTTGAGCCTACCCGCCCCACTCGCCAAGAAACCGACAGCATGGGCACCATTGATGTCCCTGCCGATCGCTATTGGGGGGCCCAAACTCAACGTTCGATTCGCTACTTTTCCATTGGTCAAGACAAAATGCCGCTGGCGGTGGTGCATGCGATCGCCACGATCAAAAAAGCATCAGCCCTAGCCAACCAGGAGTTAGGGAAACTACCGCCAGACCAAGGCAACCTGATTGTGCAGGCGGCCGATGAGGTCATCGCTGGACGGTTGGATCAGCATTTTCCGCTGCATGTATGGATGACCGGCAGCGGCACCCAGTGCAACATGAATGTGAATGAAGTGATTGCCAATCGGGCGATTGAGTTGGCTGGAGGGGTGATGGGCAGCAAAACCCCTATCCACCCCAACGACCACGTCAACATGTCCCAGTCGTCCAACGATGTATTCCCCACGGCAATGCATATGGCCGCCGCCCAGGCCCTGACTCACCAGTTGCTGCCAAACGTACAGCAATTACGCGATGCCCTGAACGCCAAAGCCCAGGATTGGGGGGATATCGTCAAAATCGGTCGTACCCACATGCAAGATGCCGTTCCCCTCACCCTGGGTCAAGAGTTTTCCGGCTATGTCGGGCTGCTCGACGACAACTTGGCCCGACTGCAAACCCTCTTGCCAGAGCTCTATCCGTTGGCCCTGGGAGGTACCGCCGTTGGCACAGGTCTAAACGCCGGGCCTGGGTTTGCCGCCGCCGCCGCCCGCCACATTGCCGCACAGACGGGGTTACCGTTTGTCACAGCCCCCAACAAGTTCGCGGTCATGGGCTCCCATGACGGCATGGTAATGGTCAGCGGTGGGCTAAAAACCCTGGCAGTGTCTCTCTACAAGATTGCCAACGATATTCGCTTGTTGAGCTGCGGTCCTCGGGCCGGATTTGCCGAGTTACGGCTCCCAGAAAATGAACCGGGCTCGTCGATTATGCCCGGCAAGGTCAATCCTACCCAGTGTGAGGCCCTCGCCATGGTGGCCGTTCAGGTAATGGGCTATGACGCCGCTGTGGCCTTTGCCGGGGCCAGTGGCTATTTAGAGATGAACGTCTATAAACCGATGATGATTTTTAACCTGCTGCAGTCTGCCCAACTGCTGGCGGATGGTTGCAGTAACTTTGCCACATTTTTAGTGGAGGGGATGACCCCGAATCGCCAAAAAATTGATCAGTACCTGCAACAGTCCCTGATGCTAGTGACCGCCCTGAACCCGGTAATTGGCTATGACCAGGCCTCTGCAATCGCCCATCATGCCTTTGAACACGATCTATCCCTGAGGGACGCGGCATTAGAGTTGGGCGTTATTTCTGCCGAGGACTTTGATCAGGTGGTTAATCCGCGCCGGATGACCCAGCCTTAAACAGCGCCCTAGAACACCGGGACAGATCCCTGGGTTGAGTACCATGCATCGAAGCTACTCATACATATATTTAAGCTGCTTTTTGTATCCCTCTCGGCAAATCTTTAGACTTAAACAAGTCGAGGATTATTGGTCCGCAGCATCCATCTCCTCAGCCTAGAGGTACTTCAATGACTACTTTAAAGGTTTGGACAACCCAGCAACTGACTCGGTTCAGCCTTTGGCTGGGAAATGCCTTCAGCAACTACTCGCTAGACCCTACCCCTGACTCCAGCGGTGACGTCTGGACCCCAGACAGCCTCACCCGAATGGGGTTAGCCCTTTCCCGAGGATTTGGCAGCGGCCTGTAGAGTCACCTAACGCCTGACGATCAAGTCCTGCGGCATTGTTGCAGCGTTGCCATCATCACATACTTCCCATTTCCAGACAGGCGTGACCTCCCCCCTGCCATAGCTGAGCTACCGTAGGAGCATTTTTTCGGCCACGCTGCCAGCGCTGTGGGATAATGCCGCCCTATGGCTCCCCCCTCTAACCTACTCTTGAAGTTAAGTCGCCGCCTGTTTACCCAGGACGACGACCAAGCGGCCTTTATCGAGGCACTCACTTGCCCGCAGCCCTATCCTACCGCCGTCCTCTGGACTCGTCCCCGTCCAGCGGTAGTGCCGTTTAGCTTAGCCCCCCCCCTTCCCTGGCAGCCCACCTGGGTTGATCGCCTGTCGCCGGACCAACGCCCAGGCCAGCATCTTTTACATCAGGCTGGGGCCTACTACTGCTTAGATATGGCATCGGTGTTTGCGGCAGCCGTGTTAACCGCTATCCCTAAACCAGTGGGAGCAGTCCTCGACCTCTGTGCCGCACCGGGAGGCAAAAGTCTGCTAGCGCGAACGGCCTTGGCCCCTGAGCACCTGTGGTGCAACGAAACCATTCGCAAGCGGGTGAAAATTTTAATTGCTAACCTCAAACGCTGTGGCATCACTGAGGCCCTGGTGTTTAATCAAGACCCGCAACGGTTTGCAGAACACCTGTCCCAGACCGCCTCACTGGTGATTGTAGATGCCCCCTGCAGTGGCCAGTCCCTACTGGCCAAGGGAGATAAAGCCCTGGGCTGCTTTCATCCGGTGACGATCAAGAAAAATGCCAATCGCCAAAAGCGGATCTTGGCCAGCGCCGCCCAGACGGTGGCCGGGGGCGGCTATCTGGCCTATATGACCTGCACCTTTGCTCCAGAGGAGAATGAGCAGGTAGGGCAGTGGCTGTTGAACAAGTTCCCCCAGTTTGAGGCGGTGGAGGTGTCCGTATTAGCTGATTACGTATCTCCTTTGGCCGATTTTCCCTGTTATCGGCTGTGGCCCCAGGCTGGGGTAGGGGCAGGCGGCTTTACCAGCCTATTTCGCAATTGCTCAGAGGAGCGGGGGACAATCCAGCCCTCGTTTCTAGTGGCCACGGGGATGGAAATTTATGGCGGCCAATAAGTTTTTTGAATCACTCCCAACCACCGCTGTTTTTTCCGTTAGAAGTGAAATAGGGCTTGACGTAAAGCAGGGCTTGAGCCAGCCTTAACAGAATTCGCTTTGGGAGCCCAACTTGAAACAGTGGTTAACCTAAGCCCAGTATTGAGGGGCGATCGCATCGATGAACCCAACAGAACTGCAAATGCTCTATGCCGCTGGTGAGCGGGACTTTCATCATGCCGACTTGAAGTCAGCTGAACTCAGTGGGATCAATTTGCAAGACGCCTATTTATCCCGAGCAAATCTGCGCCATGCTAACCTGCGCTGGGCTAATTTAGGCAAAGCCGACTTAAGTTGGGCCGACCTCAGGGGGGCCGATTTGAGTTGGGCTAATCTGGATGGTGCGAATCTCACCTGTGCCCATCTGAAGGGCGCAAAAATGCCGGATGGCACCATTCACGACTAACTCAGCGGCTATACCCCTTGGCACCTATGGACCTGCTCGAACAAATCCGTCTGGACTACCAACAGTTCCCGAAGCATCAAAGCTATCACCTCTACGCCGACGACGTTTACTTCAAAGATCCTTTGAATGAATTTCGGGGGGTACGCCGTTACCAGGCCATGATTGGGTTTATCGATCGCTGGTTCCACGATATTGACTTGCAGTTGCACCAGATTGATTACACCAGCCCGAACCAAATTAGAACCCAATGGACCCTCCGGTGGGTAGCGCCAGTGCCCTGGCGGCCACCCATGAGCATTCCTGGGCACAGCGAATTGGGGGTGAGGGATGACGGTAAAATCATCTCCCACATCGACTATTGGGACTGCTCTCGCCTATCGGTGCTAGGGCAGTTGTTGGGGCAACACCCCAAGGATTAGCCAATTCCGCTCCCTCTGTTTCCTTAAGTAACAAGCCCAGATGACGCTTCGTTGCATTGCGGCATCATTCCAGAAGTAGCGAGAGACAATAGAAGTGGAATTGCCCCTGATCCTACATCTTCAGGCTGCGCAGTCCCCGACAGTGACTAGCCGATAGCGGCCAGCAGTGAGCCATTACCTGCCGCCATTATCGCCCTAGCCAACGACACATCAAGGGAAGGAACCATGTCCCTTTCCAGGAGGATAACCCCATGCTGTCTACCCTTTTGACCTACCACGACACCCTGTACTTGATTGCCAAGCTGGGGGCTTTGGGGCTAGTGCTTTTGCTGTGCTGGTTATTACCCAGGCTGGAGCACCATGGCTCCCATTCCTAGTCCCTGTTGATAGTTCCACCCCTGCTCCATGATCACGAGGTTACCCCATGTACCAAAAAATTCTAGTTGCTATAGACAATAGCGATACTAGCGATCGCCTCTTTACCGAGGCTCTAGACTTGGCCCAGGCAACCCAGTCTGCCCTATTACTGGTACACAGCCTCTCTGGGGATGATGATGGCGGTCCGTTACCCCTTTACTCTCGACTGGACTCTATCTACTGGGCGCCGGGCACTGAAATTGATTTTGAAGCCTGGAGAGTTGACTGGAACCGCTATGAAACGGCCAGTCTAGAGCGGTTACAACGCTACTCTGGTACCGCTAATGCTACAGGCGTACCCAGTGAATTTCGGCAACTGGTGGGTAACCCAGGCAAAGTCCTATGCACGGCTGCTCACCAGTGGAATGCCGACTTGATCATTTTGGGCAATCGGGGTCGTAGTGGGTTGGCAGAACTGGTGCTGGGGAGCGTGAGCAACTATGTGCTGCACCATGCCCCTTGCTCTGTGCTGGTGATCAAAGAAGCTGCACTGACCGCCGAGGCATCCCCAACGGCAGCTGCCACCACCGCCGATTAATCCCCTGCGGCATAAGTCGGCCCACTGCTCCTGAGAACTGACACCCGGCACCTACAACCCTCAACCAAGGGTGCCGCACGTCTGCCAGCCAACACTAGTGACTTATACGATTAACCCTACTCT
>SLIY01000028.1 GCA_007135385.1 Leptolyngbyaceae cyanobacterium CSSed165cm_216 | reverse complement strand
CATCAACTTCGAGGGTCCCAAAGCGAAAGCCCCGAACCGTTTAGATTCAGGGCTTTACGCTTGATTCTGTTGAATGCCAGGAGGCGGGCTTGAACCGCCGACACGAGGATTTTCAGTCCTCTGCTCTACCAACTGAGCTATCCCGGCTAGGGGGTGCAAATTCAATGCTCACTTAAGATAACAAGCTAAGGGTACCCCTGACAAGATTTTTGTCAAAAACATAGGTAGCCCTCGGCTGACTCCGAGAATTTACCCCATGGGCGAACAGGAGTCTGGTCATAAAACAGGGTTTGCAACTGGGCTAGGATTGATCGAGCAAGAAACTTCCCTGGTCGTTGGCCTACACAGAGCCGTTTTCCAGCGCACCGCTTCAGTGCACCACCAGCCGCGATAGGCTGGTGCCTGGGTAATAGTTCCCCAATATTTCCGCGTAGCTATAGCCTTGGGAGGCTAACTGCATCGCCCCGGTTTGACTCATGCCGCTGCCCCGGTGGGCGGTCAGCACAATATCGTCTGTGGCCGCATAGAGAGACTCAACAATACCGCCATTGTGGCTAATGAATTCGCCCGTAGTAGCCGCCACTGCCGCTTGGGTGGTGTTGGTTTCTTTGGCGATGCCCAAATAGGCTTGATAGCGTTGGGTATTGTCCAGATCGTAGGCACGGCGAGCATGACGCACATGGTGTACCAAAGCATAGGAGCGAGCCGCCACAGCTTGAGCTTTTAGCGCTTCCAAAGGCCAGCTCACATACATTTCGCTGCCCACCACACTACTCAAATAGTCATGCATCAGCACAAAATTAACGGCCATTAGACCGTTATTGTTGCGCAACAACAGTACTCGACCCTTGTACCAGCGGTTACCCACAAAGACATACCCCCCTTCCCCTGGCTCTAACCAAACGTTACCGCTTAACTGGCAGTCGCCAAAGGCCATGCCGCCCCCCTGGGGACGCAGAACAAAACTGCGCTGGGCTGGTAAATTACAGAAATTGTCACCATTCAAGTCCATCAGGTGACCATCCACGGAGGCGGCCACCTCTAGGGATGAGACATTACGGGCGATCGCGACCCGCATTTCCAGGTTGGTGTCAATGGTTTTACTGGGATCAAAGGCGCTAGCTGCCACCGGACCACTGGGTGGCGCGGTAGGACGGGGCAGGGCTTTACCTTGGGATCGACCACCTGTCGCAGCCGTCTGGCCATTAGGTGTCGTAGAGCCGGTAGCCGAAGTCCGACTAGTCACAGGGGTAGCCCCATCGACAGTCGACTCTGAGTCTGCGGTATCAACCACATCCCCAGTCTCTGAGCTGGCTGGAGTCGCGATCGCAGACTGAATCAGCACCCGCCTAGCCCGGTACAGATCGACCACCGATTGGCGGACATTGCCCGTGGTCTGCCACAACGACGACCTTAAGGGCTCAGGCTGAGTCGGTTGCCGTCCCAGCGCCAACGGTGACAGGGGTACCTGGGTCAACACTAATCCGGCAAAGGCAACTCCCCCCGCCAACGTTAACCGCGTGGTTTTATCCGCCGCCGCCCAGTAAGGCCACCGCTTACTGAGGTCAAGCGGCTTCAGCGTTACTGGTTTCAGCTTTACGGGCTGCAACCGAGGCAGTCGCGCCTTCCAAGGACCTTTCATATGGCTTACCCACACCCAGTTCTTAATGAGAAGGACATCAGGAGATACAGATACACACCTACCGATCTCTCCTCATTTAAACCTAAACCTGAAAAAATGCGCCAATCAGGACAGATTTTTCACAATCATGCCCTAATTATGACAGGGGCCTGCCAACTTAACATATTTCTCTAGCCAACTAAAACCAAGGCACCCTAGTCCTGACTAGCAGAAATATGCCCTCCTTTACTGAGGGTGCCAGGTTCTGGGTGCCAGGTTCTGGGTGCCAGGTATCAGGGATGATTGACCGACTTATGTCGCAGAGCACTAGTCCCCTAGCCACCCAGCCGCAGCTGTATAATTTGCTACTGGCCACCTACAGCACATCCCCAGTCGTCGCCACCGAGTTAAGCCCAACAATATCCTCAAAGGCGGCGGCAATAATACAAAAGGTTAGAGGGATGGTGACCAGTAAGCCAACCCCCAAAATTAATGCCCCTACAAAGTTCAATACCATGATTGCCAGTAAAAGCGCGAAAAAGGGAAACCATTTGCGGGTAACGAGCTTGCGGCTGGTTTCCATCGCTGACCAGAATTCAAAATTCTTATCAATCACAAAAGCTTGGGCAAAGAAATAGGCGACAGCCAGGTAAATACCCGGAATAATGAATAGAACAAACCCAATAGCCGTTAGGATTGTAGATACAAAGGACGTTAGAAAGATGGGTAAAAACTTTTGAAATCCCTGGAAGAAATCGCCAAAGGCATAATCACGATTACGAGCAATCTGAAAAGCAACAAAATAGTATCCTGCAAACAAAATCGGCATCAGGATATTAGCAATTAGATTACCAACCCCCCAAGGATTATTCTCTCCACCCCGGGCACCGAACGGTGAGGGCAGTTGAGACAAGACCCCAAGGATAATCCCTAATAGCAGGGTGTAGAGAATAAACTGTACAGCATTTTTCTTGAAAATCTCCCAGCCTCGACCAAAATACTCGCCGATTTTCACCTCAAAGTCTCGATTCATCAGATCCGAGCTAAAGCTACTCATAGAAGTCTCCTTGAGAGATACAACCTGATCTCACCTAAGGGGAACAGATATCCCTAAACATGCTCCCGTTAAGTCGCCAGGCTATTGATATATGGTTAGAATATCGGCTGATGGTTAACTGGAGATAAAGTCATAGAAAAAATGGCTCTTCCGACCTAGACATGGGAAAGAGGCTCTGAGGGCGAGAAGTGGAGAGAGAAAGAAACGCTAGGAAGGGGTGAAGTGTTTGATATACAAGGGATTGGCTAGAATTAAAGGGT
>SLIY01000010.1 GCA_007135385.1 Leptolyngbyaceae cyanobacterium CSSed165cm_216 | reverse complement strand
TCGCACACACTGGGTACAGCCGATACAGGTATCGTAGATTTTGACGGAATGGGACATTGAATTAAAAACTCCAATGTGGGTCACTACTGGGTTTGACAGCTTTAAGGAGTCCCTTAAAGATCGGTCAAAACTGTCTAGTCAGTAAGGGTTTCCTAATCATGACCAGTCTATAGCGAGAGTTTTAAGCTCATATCCTTAGCCCCCATAAACCTTAATGGATCGTAATAAAATAGCCGCAATCGCAGGCTAAACTAAGCCCACAGCAGCGGATCCAGCAATTATGATAGGTCTCAATTAATTCTACTAATCAAGTTTTTCTATGTTACGAAATGCCATCACCACCAGACTGTCATCCGTGGTCAGGCGATCGAAGCTGTGGGGCTTCGGATTCAGCAGGATGGTGCCATCCCCCCGTTTTACCCCCATCAGCAGGACGGGGTTGTCGGGGGGGTTGGCGGTGTAGTCGCTGATCCAGTGATTCAGTTCTGGGAAGGTTTTGCCCCACAGCTGGTTGGGGTAGCACCCTGGCTCAATAAAGTAAAACTCGTTGGAATCGTCGGAATAGGTCAGCAGTTGCTGATAGACCGCCGACATGTTTCTAAACATGGCGCTTTGGGCAATGATGCCGGCGCTATAGTCTCGGGCCGAGACCACTTCATCTGCCCCGGCCTCTTGCAAATGACGACGGCGGTTCAGGTTGACCAACTCGGCAATCACATGAATGTCTTTCTGGCGACCAGGGATATGCTCTAGATGCTTCACCGCTAGGGCAATTAAGGCATTTTTTTCGTCAGGGCCTTCGCTGTCCTCGTCGGCTAGCAAAATCACTGCCTTGGCCGAGGAGGCTTGCAGCCGTTCTAGGGTGTCGTGGTGGGTAGGGTCGTCCTGAATGAAATGCACATAGGGGCGATCGGCAAAGTCAGCCCGGTCGGGTACTGCCGAGGCAGAAACTACCACAATCTCAATGGGCTGAGCTTTGTTGCCCTCCACCAATTGATCGACAATGCCAGCGGCCTTGGTGTTCCAGTTGCAGATGATGATGTGATTTTGAAACGTGTTCAAGGTCGACTCCTGGCGTAGGGCACGGGTGACAAAGACGGAGGAAATTTTACCGCTGATGGCTCCAAAAACAAATGTACCTGACGCCAATAACATCAGTTGCAGCACCCGCCCGGTCGGGGTCCTGGGTTTGTCGGGGTACTCTCCCATGAGGGTGATGAAGATGTTTTCCAGCACCTCCCAAGGTCGCTGCCCCGAGGCCATGCCTTCTTGCCACACCATTAGACCCACCACCACTAGCAGGGTAAGCATTACGCCAAGGGCAATGAGCCGTTGGCGTAATTTACGTTGCGAGGATGGCATGACGGTCATATCAGCAGGGGTTAACAGGGAAAGCCAATGCGCTCAAGCATCGAAACTCTTTCCACAATATCGCCTAAGTTATTTTGCCTCTGCCCATGGCCATTTGGCCATGGGCGTCCCCGCCATGCAAGCCTCAGGTGGAGTCAGACTACCCTAGAGCATCGGTTCAGTATGGCTAAAAACCCGGTTTCTTCGTCGCTGCTCTAAGGACATAAAGAGATCTTCTAAAAAACCACTGCCTGGGCATTTGGGGAACGGGGTGCGGTACTGGGCCATGAAATACTCGTTCAGCCCGCGGGATGGGTCGTAGAAAACAATGGGCCGCGCCACTTCTGTCCCACTGTCATGGCCTGCGGCCTGCATCAACTCAATGCCGCCCCCCTGGGACCCCGTTGGCCCAATGGCGATGAAGCGGGGCCGCACCCAGCCAAATTTGGCCAGATGCCACGGGTCTAGATCCCAGAAGGAATCGTCCCCAGCCATCGCCGCCATCATTGAGTTGCGGGAGTTGAGACTAAAGCCTGGGCCGTAGATGTCTGTGCCGCCCCAGACATGGAGCAGTTCATGAACTAGACCGGCCCGGGTGGTGTCCTTAGCGACCAGACCGACTGAGGTGGCCACCCGCTTACCGCGGGCCGAGATCTCACCAGAGCCCCCCATCTGACCGCCAATCCCAGGATCGGCGCCAAAGCGCAGAACCACCAGCTCGGAACGGTCAACCCGACCGTCGCCGTTGGCATCGCATTGATCGAACCGAATGGTCCGACTGGCTAGCTTCAAAACCCGCGATCGGATATTGACTTCATCATCTTTGGTCCCATCCCCATCGAGATCGTAAATATCGAGGGAAAATCCATGGCGACGCTGAAATTCTGCCGGTGACCAATTGATAGTGGTGCCGTCGTCCAAGCACTGAACCTGACGATGGAAAGCCCGCCAGGCATCGTCAAGTCTTTGGGAGCGTTCAAAGGTCAGCGGATCTCTGATAACCGGCGTGAGCGTGGTAGTCCAGGTGAAGCGCCCCCGGCTTAGGGATCTCACCCCGGCTTCCAGACTGAGGGGGTCTGTGCTGGTGGCAAACCGGGCATACCGGGCAAAGTCTCCCTGTCCAAAGCGGACATCGGCAAATTCCAGCGGCACGATCACCAGGTTGCCGGTGAACCGGGCGTTGGCCCGCTGCAGTGCCCCAGCCGGACGAGTGCCCCGTTCGGAGGGCATCAGCGGCCGCCAGTCCCCAAACGCGATCTGCTGGAGATGGTCGGCATGGGCGGGTTGGGTGGGGCGAGGCAACATAGCTTACCTCTAACAGAAAATGGGGGGGCTTTTCAGGTTCCGACTACGATTAAATGTTAGATGTCCCTGAAGCGATGCAACAGTACCCATGCGGGTACTTTGTTTGAGCCAGGCAAGTGTAGACGCTGGGCTTTAAATTTTAAAGTGGCGTTCAGGTAGCCTTAGATTTTGTATTGAAAATTTAGAAATAGGGCGTTGGGCACTGAACTGTTGACGGGGGATGAAATCCGAAGAGCCTTGACCAATAGGCTTTTTAGGAGATTTTCTAAGTACAGCCTCACAGATAGCCTTTG
>SLIY01000273.1 GCA_007135385.1 Leptolyngbyaceae cyanobacterium CSSed165cm_216 | reverse complement strand
CCACTTATCCAGCGCATAGACGCTCTTTTTAAAGAGATATTTTTAACGAATGGTCAGTCTTAAAAGTGCCATAAGATGCTAAGCATAGCTTACCAACAGCCCTCTGCCCGGTCAAGCCAGGTCACCTCGACGACATCGATTTGATGCCCCGACTGGACAAGTAATTGGCGCCAATCTGGCAAAGTAGTTAACATTTTCCAGGTAGACACTGCCCGCCACAGAGGAACTGATGCGGCGGGGGGCTACGGGCCACAGGCGGTGGGTCAACGGCCGGGGAGCAGACCAAACTCGGTGAGCAACAGGCCGACCTGGTTGTCGTCAAGCTTATTGAGGAGCCAGTTCCGCAAGGGTGACGGGCCGGGAAGATGTACCTCCTCGCCGTCGCGTAGTCGGCTCGTCGCTTTGAGCAGGAAGCGGAGGTCGTAGGTCGAGTTGAACACCTCCGGTACGCCGCGCTCGATGTCAAGCAGCTGGTACACGGATTCCATCGCGGTACGCACGGAGTACTCGGTGGTGAAGATACAGTCTCGGCCGGACTCGGCAAACTGTCCAATGAACGCGAAGTTGACGGCACCCGTCGGCACGACGTCGGGGCGATCGCCCGCCTTGCGGGGCATAAAGAACGACGTGACGTAGGGCATCATCACCGGCACCGTCTTGGCCGCCGTCGCCGCCAACTCCGGAATCTGCTCAACCGGAACGCCCATGTGGTACAGCCATTCCTGGGTGATCTCCTCGCCGGTGCAGTCCTGCATTGGCTTGGCAATGTAGTCGCCAGGGCGCTCGACAAACAGCGAGTAAACCCACACGACAATCTCGTTTGGCCGCTGGGCCTTGAAGTGCGGCTGGCGGTTGACCGTCCAGCTCATCAGCCAGTTGGAGTCTTTTACAGAGACGATGCCGCCGGTGACCACCTTGCCGCTGAAGGGGTCACGCTTGCAGATCTGCTCGATATATTTGGGGATGCGATCGTCGACGGTCGTCACCGTCGCCGACATCCATTTTGTCTCGGGGATGTGCCCGCCGAAGACATCGGGCCGACCAAACGACGGATCCTTGGCAGCGATCTTGCGCCACAGGTCCCAGGCTGGGGCCGGGTCGGTGTTGAGCTGCGCCGGGGTGTGGTGGTCGCCATTGTCCGAATTCTCGGTCAACGAGCCAATGGTCATGAAGACGAGGTCGTTGGGACCGAGATCGGTAGTGCCCGGTTTGCCCTCGCGGATCCAGTGAATCTTCGTGGCTTGCTTGCGATCGGGGGTGATGTCGAAGTCGACGTCAGTAACCTCGGTGTCGAATTGGAACGTGACGCCCTGGTCAATCAGCTAGCCGTACAGCGGCAGCACGAGTGACTCGTACTGGTTGTACTTCGTGAACTTGAGGGTCGAGAAATCAGGCAGCCCGGCGATGTGATGGATGAAGCGATGCAGGTATAGCTTCATTTCGAGGGCACTGTGCCACTCCTCAAAGGCAAACATGGTGCGCCAGTACAACCAAAAGTTGCTGGCCAAGAAGTCGGCACCAAACACTTCGTTGATGCGCTTGTCTTCCATCTCCTCGCGGGTGGCAAGGAAAATCTTGACGATCTCGGTCTGCGCCTTTTTGGTCAGCGTGAATTTACCGTCGGTATGGGCATCCTGACCACAGTTGATCGTGGCGCGCTGGAGTGACTTGTTTGGGTCGTCCAGGTTCAACCAGTAAAACTCATCGAGGACGGAGGCATTCTCGATCTCGAGCGACGGAATCGACCGGTAAAGATCCCACAGACACTCAAAGTGATCCTCCATCTCGCGCCCGCCACGGATCACGAAGCCCTTGTCAGGATACTTGATGCCATCGAGGGCACCGCCCGGCAGCGCGAGGCGCTCTAACACCGTGATCTGGTTACCCGGCATCTGGCCATCCCGAATGAGGAATGCCGCCCCCGCCATTGACGCAAGCCCCCCGCCAACAAACTATGCCGTCTTGTCGTCAACCCCCGCCGACTTGCGCGGCCTAGTGAACGCCTCATAGTTGCCACTTGTGTAACGCAATGCACATCCCCCTGTTATTTTTTGGTCTTGACGTACTAGTTTCACCCACCGCTCGGTGATCAGTCTTGCTATTTTATTGCTTCTGGTACTTGGGTGGCTACCTTGATCACCGGCTCATCTTAATCAATGCTGCTAGCCCTAAATACCTAAGCTTTCGTTAAATTCCTGGGATGGTTACCTCAAGGCTTGCGGTAACAGCAGGCTAGTGCTCTAGTTTCTGTAGGCCAGACAGGATGCCTGACCGTGGATAGCCGTCCCGGCTGTCCTACCCTATTTGATTAGCGATCCTAAGCTGTCGGGGTGAAAACGTTATACCCGAGTTGCTGGCTGATGTAAGCTGCCGCCAGTTGTCCTCGCACACTGTTTCCGGCTTCATCCAGCGGGGGAGAAAATGCCCCAATCGCCAGCTTGCCCGGCACCACCGTCACAATGCCGCCGCTGACGCTGCTCTTGCTGGGCAGCCCCACCGAGTAGAGCCAGTCGCCGGAGGCGGTATAGAGCCCTTCGATCGCCATTTCGGCCAGAATATAGGGGACGTTTGCCGCCTGCACCACTCGCGTTTGAGTCAGGGGGTTGATCCCGCCGTTAGCCAGAGTGGCCCCCATTATTGCTAGATCCCTGGCGGTGATCAGTGTCGAGCAGCCACGGGTGTAGATATCACAGGCGGCCATGGGGTCGCTATAGATGGTTTCAGCGCTGTGCAAAATCCAGGCGATGCCGCGATTGTGAAAGTTGGTGGTCTGCTCCGACTGATTGACCTCCAGGCTGAGCACCAGGGGGCGACCGGCAAATTGGCTTTGCACATCGAGAATTTGCCGCCAGCGGTCTTCGGCATCTCGGCCTTGCACCAGACTGGCGGTGGATATGGCCCCGGCGTTGACCAGGGGGCTGAGGGGTTTGCCGTCATGGAGTTCCAGGGCCAGCACCGAGTTGAAGGGCAGACCGGTCGGGTCCGCCCCAACTTTTTCCCGCAGGACTTCAGGCCCGATTTGCTCGATCACCAGTGCCAGGGTAAACACTTTCGACAGCGATTCGATCGCAAACTCGTAGTCCGTATCTCCTACTTCGATGATGGTGCCATCGGCAAAGGCAACGGCAATGCCGAAGAGATCGGACGGCACCTGGGCCAGGTAGGGGATGTAGCTGGCGTTGGCCCCCTCAGGGTTAGACGCAAACGTTTGATGGGCGGCCTCGGCAATGGCCCGGACGTGATCAACACTGGGGGAAATCGGAGTTGCCATAGGCACTATCTATCGGTCCTTGATTGAGATCTTTAGGGTTAGATATTGAAATGACGCTAGATGATACGCCCTAGGGTTTGGGTTTGATTTCCAGCGTTAGCCGCAACGGGATAGAGATTTGCCAGTGAATAATGGCGCTGCGCTGGGCAAAGATAATCGCCATCGCCAGCAGCCGCGCCTGGGCCTGGGACATCAGCGCCATCAGCAACAGGTAAACGACACAGCCCACCAAAATAGGCGTGGCGTATAGCTCTCGCGAGAGCAGCAGGGTCGGGCGCTGGGTGACCATATCGCGAAATAGGCCCCCGGCAATGCCGGTCACAATGCCCATCACCACCGCCACCGTTGGCCCATAGCCAGAGGCCAAGGTCTTCTCGATCACCTGCACCGAAATCAGCGCAATCCCCGCCGCATCCAGGTAAGAAATGAGGCGGGGAGGCAGTTTGAGAATGAACCGGATGCCCACAAAGGCAAAGCAGGAGGCCCCCACCGCCACCCAGAAATAGGTCAGGTCAGACAGCCAGAACACGGGCAGATCAAGAATGATATCCCGCAGGGTGCCGCCGCCAAGGGCCGTGAGCAACCCCACCAGGGTAATGCTGACGATATCCAGACGGGTACGCGCCGCCGACAGCACCCCGGAAATGGCAAACACACCGATACCGAGCTGAGTCAAGAAATATTCCATGGCCTGACGAGTGGAGAGGGGGACGAGCTAGATGGGCGACTGATAGTCAGCCCCCCATGCCCTAGGCGTGCTTGTAGCCACCCGCTTCTTGCTCGGTGAGGGGGACGCCGACAGGGTGCTTGTCAAAGTGGGCGATCGCCTGACGGAAGTCCTTGATAAACAGGGCCGCCATATCTCTGGAGAACCCCTGTCTAACCAGCACCCGCTGTACCGCCACGTCGCTGACGTTGGCGGGTAGGGTGTAAGCCGGGAGCTGCCAGCCCCGTTGACGCATGCGATCGCCCAGGTCAAACAGGGTGTAGGGCAGATCCACGCCATCCTTCACCTTCCAGGTCACCGCTGGAATGCTCTGCTGGGGGTCGCCATTGCAGATCAGCTCAAAGGGGCCAGCCTTGACCACCTCTTGGCCAATCCACTGGGCCGTGTCGTAGCAGCCCTGGTGAATTTTGCGGTAGCCCTCTTTACCCAGGCGCAAAAACAGGAAGTATTGGCAAATGATCTGCCCCGCCGGTCGGGAGAAATTGATGGCAAAGGTGGGCATTTCGCCGCCCAGGTAGTTCACCTTGAAGATCAGCTCCTCCGGCAGGGCAGTGGTATCACGCCAGATGATCCAGCCGGTGCCCAGGGGGGCCAGCCCAAACTTGTGGCCCGAGGTGCTGATCGACTTCACGCGGGGCACCCGGAAGTCAAACTTGATGTCGGGCGCACAAAAGGGGGCTAGAAACGCGCCGCTGGCTCCGTCCACATGGATGTCGATATCGAGTCCGGTGCGGGCCTGGAGATCGTCCAGGGCATCGGCCAACGGCTCCACAAATTCGTAGTTGCCGGAATGGGTAACGCCAAAGGTGGGCACCACGCAGATGGTGTTTTCGTCCACCCGCTTCAGCATTTCGGTGGCATCCATGAAGTACCGTCCCCGATCCATGGGCACTTCGCGAATTTCCACATCCCAATAGCGGCAAAACTTGTGCCAGCAGACCTGCACCGGGCCACAGATCAGGTTGGGGCTGTCGGTGGGCTTGCCCTCAGCCTTTCGCCGCGCCCGCCAGCGGTGCAACGCCGCCATGCCCCCTAGCATACAGGCTTCACTGGAACCAATGGTGGAGGTGCCGATCGGGTTTTCGTGGGGCTGGCTGTTCCACAGATCGGCCAGCATTTTGACGCAGC
The DNA here is from genome assembly GCA_007135385.1 of Leptolyngbyaceae cyanobacterium CSSed165cm_216. GTDB lineage: Bacteria > Cyanobacteriota > Cyanobacteriia > Phormidesmidales > Phormidesmidaceae > Nodosilinea. Next base: position 6,400 of record SLIY01000273.1, on the reverse strand, counting down.
GGCTCTCGATCTCCGCCGTCTGGGGATATTCGTCCTTGTCGATCATATTTTTGTTGATCGACAGCTCCATCAGCTTGTGCAGGTCGTCGTTTTCCCAGGTTTGGCAGAAGGTGGCCAGGTTCTGGCGGGCGTTGCCGTCGAGAAATAGCTCATCATGCACAAGTTGATAGATGGCATCATGGCGCGATTCGTCATCGGGAAACTGCGCCGTGGGGGCAATCACCGAACCATAGGAGCTGCCGAAAACTTCGTCGAGCTCGCTGTCGGGGTTATTTTGTTGAATATGTAAGGGCATGCTAAACCTGTAAAACGCAATAAACTGGAAACTGGGGGCAGCGGGAACGCCTGAGGCGATATGAACCACCCGTAAATCAGGCAGCCGGGTACTGGGCTAGGCAATGTGCTTATTTAAGACCTGGGATCGACAGCCAGGCCACAATCAACCCGTGACAGACAACCCGTGACAGGCTCACGTCTATGAAATTTGCGACAGTTTCGTCTGTGCCAAGTACACCATGACATTTATATAATGCCTGAGGAGGAATAGGGAACCCCGCTTTATTTCAATTTGCTTCTGATGTCCCCTGGCCAGATGTCCCTCCCAGGAGGGACATCTGGCCTGAGGAGGACGTCTGTGGAGCGATTGCTCCCGACATTCCGTGCAAGGTCAAACCTGACGGCTCCTTTTGGCCAGAATTTAGAGTTACCATGGGTCACGATCATCCTGCCGACCGGCATCACCATCACCACCTCAAGGATCAGCTCGTCAAAACCGACGGGCCATGGCCGTTTACCACCCAGCGGGTCTACCAGCGGATCGATCAATCCCTGGTGGTCTGGCGATCGCGGGACTATCGCAAACAACTGGCCGCCGACCATGCGGATCGAATCGCTAGCCTGTTCACCCTGCTGCAGCGCGGTCTTTGGATGCCTCAAACCCTGAACTGGTGGATTGGGCTAATCTTTGCTCTGGGGTCGTTCCTCTTTGCTCTGGGCAGTGTGTTCAGCCTGTCTCCCGACCTGGCGCGGCGCTTTGCTCTTCAGTCCAGCACCATCAACGCCATTTACTTTGCGGGGTCGATTCCATTTACCACGGCGGCCTATCTGCAACTGTTTCAGGTGGCCAATGCGGCTCCGCGATCGCGCCGACGGCGGTTTCCCCAGCTATTCGGCTGGTTCCCCAAAAATATTGGCTGGCTCAGCTGCGCCCTGCAATTTCCGGGCACGCTATTGTTCAACATCAACACCTGGGATGCCATGCTGCCGGGGCTAGACTGGGTGCAGCAAGACCTGGTGATCTGGGCACCGAATTTTGTCGGTTCGGTGTTGTTTCTGGCCTCCGGCTATCTCGGCTTTGTGGAAACCTGTCATGCCTACTGGGACTGGAAACCGGCCAGCCTATCCTGGTGGATTACCTTCACCAATTTGCTGGGCTGCATTGGATTCATGATTGCGGCGGTGTATGCCGTGGTGCTGCCCAAACCACGGCTGACCGATGCCGCCACTCTGGCCACTGAATTTACGCTCTTTGGCGCAGTCTTCTTTTTCATCGGGTCGCTGCTGATGCTGCCTGAGGCGGCCAGATCGACATCCAATTCTTAGGTGATGTCTATGAATTTTGGTCTAACAGGAAAGATTTTCCCTTGACGTAGGATGGGCAAAGGGTCTTGCCCGTGCCCATCAGGGCTATCGGTCGATGGGCACGCAAGCTTTGCCCATCCTACGGGGGTATTTTTTTATCCAAAAATCGCCTTAACCCTTCAGAACTGTGACAGCCAGAAATTTTCTGTCAGCATTGCTGTAAATGCCGTCTGGGGTGCCACACTAAAAGTAATCTTGTTTGCTGATTACTTCAATAAGGACTGCCTATGACCGGCGCTACCATGTCACCCCTAAATTTATCGGCCCTGGAGGACGGGTTACCCCCCATCGCCGGCTGGGAGGCAGACATTGCTGCCGCCGTGGGATCTCAACAGCCGGTATTTTTGCCCCACAGCAATCTATCGCTGGATAAGATTCAAGCAGGCTTTGCGATCGCCCTACACATGCACCAGCCCACCATCCCAGCGGGTAGCCAGGGAGAGTTGATCAACCACCTGCAGTACATGTTCGAGCACCCCTACGATGGGGATAACCACAACGCCGGACCCTTTGCCTACTGCTATGCCCGCCTGGGCGACTTCATTCCCGAGTTGGTGAATCAGGGCTGCAACCCCCGGGTGATGCTTGACTACTCGGGCACCCTGCTGTGGGGGCTACAGCAAATGGGTCGCCACGACATTCTCGATAAGCTGCGCCGAATTACCGACGATCCCGTCTACCAGCCCCATGTGGAATGGTTAGGCACCTGCTGGGGCCACGCCGTGGTGCCCTCTACCCCAGTCCCTGACTTAAAGCTGCATATTCGGGCCTGGCAGCATCACTTTGCCTCGATTTTTGGTCTAGATGCTCTGGCCCGGGTGCGGGGGTTTTCGCCGCCGGAAATGCACCTGCCTAACCACCCTGATCTGCTCTACGCCTTTGTCAGCATGCTCAAAGAGTGCGGTTATCAGTGGCTACTGGTACAAGAACACACGGTGGAATCCCTGACGGGGCATCCCCTCACCCAGCCTCACCTACCCCACCGGCTGGTGGCGAAAAATTCTGCGGGACAGGTGGCAGAGATCACTGTATTGATTAAAACCCAGGGATCGGACACCAAGCTGGTGGGCCAAATGCAGCCCTACTGGGAAGCCAAAACCCTCAACCCGATGGCCCTGGGGAATGGCAGGGTGCCGCCCCTGGTCAGTCAAATCAGCGACGGTGAAAACGGCGGCGTGATGATGAACGAGTTTCCTAGCGCCTTTATGCGGTCCTGGTCCGAAATGCGGGACCAGGGGGGTGGTCGTAGTGGCATCGTTGGCTTTAATGGCACCGAATACTTGGAACTGCTGGCCGAGGCTGGCTATGGTCCTGAGGTCTTCCCCAGCTGCCAGGCGATTGGTCAGAATCGCCTGTGGGCCGAACTGGGCGATCGCACAGGAACAGAGGCCGTCGCCAATGCCATTGCTGCCCTCCAGGCCCAGGACAGCAACTTTCATATGCAGGGGGGCTCTTGGACCAGCGATCGCAGTTGGGTTGATGGCTATGACAACGTCATGGTGCCCCTAGAGCGGCTTAGCGCCCAGTTTCATCAGACCATGGCCCGCCAACCTGAACAGGGGGAAGCCCTAGAGCGACAACCCCGCTATCGCAATGCCCTGCTGCATAATTTGCTGCTGCAAACCAGTTGTTTTCGCTACTGGGGCCAGGGCACCTGGACGGACTACGCCAAGGACATTTACCAGCGGGGGCAAGCGATTTTGACCCATGATTTTGATTAGGGAGACCGTTTTCTAGAAGTCACTTAACGGCTTCCTCGCCTAGCCGAACCCACCCCTACCTCCTTCGACAGGTTACCCCTCCTTCGACAAGCTCAGGACACCGTCTGGGGTCGCTGCGCGAACAGCACAGGCCTCCCAGGAGGGGATGATTGGGTTGAAAACTCTTTTTTACTGGAAATTTGTGTCAGCCAACATCCATCTAGGGAGCCTCGGGTTGGGGCTGGTTCATGCTGGCCTCAATATCATCTAGGGTTTGCACCACCAGGCGCTTGGCTTGCAGTTGCCAGCCCCACTTTTGGATTTGAAAGGCCAGGTAAAAGCCAATGCCAGTGGCGATAAAGTCCAGGGGCTGTCGCCCGGAAATACCTAGCAGTAGCCCCAGGCCGCCAATGCCCCAAAAGGGTAAGGCGATGGTTTGGCGGTTCTCTTCAACCAGCTTGGCGACGAAGTTGTTAGGGATGCTGGCGGCCACCTGGTCCCGCACCGCCTTTTGTTTGGGGTAAGGCACAGCAAAGCTAAATTTGCGGCGTAGCTTTTCAATTTTGCGGGCGTCGGTACTGTACTCGGTCAGCTCGTCTTCGGCCATCCGAATCAGCTGCTCAGCGATGGTCATAGGGGCGTTCTCGGTCGAGGTCAAGGGTGGCTAAAGCCTAACCACTGGGTTAATTATCTCACTGTAGTGCCACTCCCCTCTATGCCGATCTGGCGATCGCCAAGTAAGCGGCGCTCCCCCAAGCTACTGTCGCTTGCCATCGACCGTTGACAAAGACACCTGATCTAGACAATAGGGCCGGGGCAACTGGTTTATCCTGTATCTAGGTCGCCTTCCCCAGGCCACGACACCACTACCCTATGGTTGGGGCTGTTCCCTAACCTCAAGCTTCTATCCCTGATTCATCTCTGTACCCTATGTTTGCCACCACCGCCCCTCCCTGTCCCGTAGACCGTTCACGCATTCGCCCAGCCATTCAAACGTTGCAACCCCAATTGGTGGAGTGGCGGCGGCGGATTCACCAGCGGCCAGAGTTGGGGTTTAAGGAGTGGCTGACGGCGGACTTTATTTGTACCCAACTGGACCAATGGGGCATCCCTTACCGGGATGCGATCGCCGAAACTGGCCTGGTGGCGGTGATTGAAGGTACCTCCCCTGGCCCAGTGCTGGGCATTCGGGCGGATATGGATGCCCTGCCCATCCATGAAGACAATCAGGTGCCCTATCGTTCTCAGCATGACGGCGTGATGCATGCCTGTGGTCACGACGGCCATGTGGCGATCGCCCTGGGCACCGCCTACTACCTGGCCCAGCACCGCCACAGCTTCAAGGGCACCATCAAGCTGATTTTTCAGCCCGCCGAAGAGGGGCCGGGGGGGGCCAAACCCATGATCGAAGCGGGGGCACTCAAGAACCCCGATGTGGAGGCCATTATTGGCCTGCACCTGTGGAACAACCTGCCTTTAGGGACTGTGGGTGTACGCACCGGTACCCTGATGGCGGCTTCAGAATTTTTCAGCTGCACCATCCAGGGCAAGGGGGGCCACGGGGCCCTGCCCCACCAGACGGTGGACTCGATTGTGGTGGGGGCGCAGGTGGTCAACGCCCTGCAAACCATTGTGGCCCGCAACATTGACCCGACCAAAGCGGCGGTGGTCACCGTCGGTAAATTCCATGCAGGGATGGCCCAAAATGTGATTGCCGACACCGCCACCCTGAGCGGCACCGTGCGCTATTTCGATCCCGCCTACAGCGACTATTTTGCCCCCCGGATGGAGCAGCTAGTGGCCGGTATCTGCCAGAGCCACGGGGCCAGCTACCACCTTGACTACAAAGCCCTGTACCCGCCCGTGATCAACGATGCCGCTATGGCTGATTTGGTGCGATCGGTGGCCCTGTCGGTGGTGGAAACCCCGGCTGGGGTCGTGCCCGAGTGCCACACCATGGGCGGTGAAGATATGGCCTTCTTTCTCCAGGAGGTGCCGGGCTGCTACTTTTTCTTGGGCTCTGCCAACACCGAAAAATCCCTGGCCTATCCCCACCACCATCCCCGGTTTGACTTCGATGAAACCGCCCTGGGCCTGGGGGTAGAAATGTTTGCCCGCTGTGTGGAAGCCTACTGCGGTAGCTAGATGGGGGCAGAGTTGTTTCATTGCTGAAAAGGAATATTGCTGCCCGTATGGCTCTTGGCCCCCAAGCCCCCAAACTTGGGGGCTTCAGGTCCCCCCAGAATTGGGGGGCGGGGGGGCAAAGCTATGGCCTAACTCATCAGGGTTAAGCCTATGGAATTACCAGGCCGTAGGCTGAAAAGCGGCATTATTGGCAATGGTGACAGTATCTCCCGTTTGTTTAATCACAAATAGCCCCCGCTGATAGGCATAGCGGTCGACTCCCTCGTCGATTTCAATCCCCGCCACTGCCCCATAAATTTGGTAGTCCTGGTAGTGGGGAAAGGCCTGCCGAAATCGGTCCATCCGAGCCAAAAAATCCTCTATATCCTGGCGAGACAGCCGCGACTTCACTTCAATGGCCACCGCGACATCTCCATTGACCGCAAAAATGTCAATTTCCATCTCGGCCCCCGGTCGCTGCGATCGCATCCGTCGAGCCGTTTCCTGCACCTCAATCCCCCGCTCTCGAAACAGACGCACCACCGCCGGTTCCACCAGATTTTCCACAAACTGACCCCAGCGGGTGGTTAACCCCGCCACCTCGCGGCTGGTGTTGGCCGCAATTCGCTCTAACCGCTGCAGGCGGCGATCGGCCTCAGCAGAGCGGCGATCGGCCTCAGCAGAGCGGCGATCGGCCTCGGCCTGGGAGGTTTGGAACAGGGCATAGATATCTTCGAGGGTGACGGGGTTGGCCATAGTCTGAGGGGTAATGCTACGCAGTTAGTTCCATTATGAAGCGATTTGATACAAGGGATGCCAGTCAGCCTAGGGGCTTGCTATGCTTGGCGTTGATCAGATTAGGGCATCACCATGAAACGGTTATTACGGCGATCGCGGCTCCTGATTTTAGTTGGCTTGGCGGTGGTCATTAGCTT
>SLIY01000207.1 GCA_007135385.1 Leptolyngbyaceae cyanobacterium CSSed165cm_216 | reverse complement strand
TAGCAGCGCCCGCAGGTTGGGGGTGCTTTCACCGCTGTCTACAAACACCCGTTCAGATAGTTGGTTCAGCCGCTTCCAGGCGGTGTAGAGTTTGGCGGCGGTTTGTTCAATTTGGGCCGCCTGGGCCACCATGTCGGCAGCAGAGTTGAGGCAGCCCACCCGCAGGGCTTCTTCCAGGGCTAGCTCTAGGTCGAAGTCATCCGTTTCCAGGAGTTGCACCTGGTTAGCCGAAGCCAGATATTTGGACAGGTAGCGAGCCTCGGCGGTGACCTGCTTCAGGGTATCCAGATCGGGGTTGAGTTCCACCTCGGTTTTGAGGGTGCTCTGGTGGGCCGGAGGTAGCTTTTCCATCTCCTTCACCAGGGGGGCAATGTAGCGACTGGGAATAGTGTTGTTGGCGGCTTTTTCCCGCAGGGTTTCAGGAATTAACTCCGAGGTCATGGCCGCCCACTCGTTGGCCACCTGACGCACTTCCCGTCGGGTGATGTGGTCCCCCTTGCGGGCCGAGTCGCTGACCAACTGCTGCACTTCTGGGGCAGCCTTAGCGGTTTCCACAAAGGCCCGCTTACTAAACTGGTTCACCTCCTGGGGGGTCAACATACCAGCATCTAGCAGTTGATCGGCACTGTCCGCTAGCTCGATCAGGTTGTAGGCATGGCTTTTGGTAATTTCGCGATCCTTCAGCCAGTTCAGAAAGCCAGTGCCCCGACCGTCACCGCCCCGCTTTTCGCGATCGCGCACCGTCCGCAAAATACGGCCCCGCCAGATGTCGGTTTGCAGGTCAAAGCGATCGCACACCTGCCAAGCCGCTTCTACCTGCTGGTTAAACTCATAGTCAGAAATCTTCTCATCGCTGGGGTCAGGCAGGTTAAATGAGAGGTCTCCCCCCTGCATCGCCGACTCAATCGCTTCTGAAGAATAGGGCATTGCCGCCGTCATGCTGGTGTTCCCTTTGCGCACAGGTTGTTCATTCTCCCACGTCTCGATGAACAACAGCTAGGTCGTTCAGTCGGCTTCGCGATCGCGCAGAATCATTACCCCACCGCGCAGGACGATCGCCGCCACCAATAGGCCCACCACCAAATCAGGCCAGGCCGAACCGGTAAAGCTAACCAAAAAGCCCGCCCCGATCACCCCCAGATTGGCGATCACATCATTTTTAGAAAAAATCCAACTGGCCCGCATGTGAATTTCTTCCCTGCGGTGTTTGGCAATTAGCAGCAGGCAAGTGACGTTAGATCCTAAGGCCAGCAAGCCGATGGCGACCATCCAGACAGGCTCTGGCGATTGTCCCTCCAGAAACCGTCGCACTCCATCGACCAGGACCAGCATCCCCAACACCACCTGCAACCACCCACTGAGCCGAGCCGCCCGTACCTTAGCTCCAACGGCTCGCCCCACCGCATAAAGCGACAGGCTATAGACCGTGGCATCAGCCAACATGTCCAAAGAATCGGCTAGCAGCGCCGTGGACTGAGCCCACCAACCCGTCACCGCCTCCAGGACAAACATCGTCCCATTGATCGCTAGCAAAATCCACAGCGTCCGTCGCTGGGCTGCTTCTTTGGCACTTAGAGCATCACATTCACAGTCAGACATTGGCCAATGGGTAATTAAAAGAGAGGTGAAGCAATATCAATGGTCTGAGGTAAGGATGGATTAGGTGTCACAGGGAGTCCTGCTGGGGTAAGAGACGAAGGACTGCTAGACTCCGCTCTCGCTCAACCTAAAGCTACCTCTGGCGGTGAACTGTTACACCTAACCTTAGCGGATCAAGCGGCAGCCTGTCTCTACCACCTGTCGCGGAATCATCCCTGCATCACACCACAACTCCGATCAGCAGCTTCGGTATGATGGGTTAGGTTTTCCCAAAGCTGGCGCATGAACGACGAACTCTTTCAGCGATTTACCACCGCCTCGCGCAATCTCAACCTGTTTCCACTGTTGTCGTCGGAGGACATTGAGGAGTTTCGGGTAGCCTACGGTAGCCGCACCCTGGCCGTGCTGGAAGATGCCATTTTGGACCTAGAGGCTGACGGCAAGCTGATTTTCACTGGGCATCGGGGCTGTGGCAAATCGACCCTGCTTAACCAGCTGGCCTTGAATATGCGCAAGCAGGGGTTGTTTGTCTCCTTCTTTTCCATTGCTGACATGGTGGAGATGTCGGCCGTTAACCACATCAATATTCTCTACTCCATTGCCCTGAAGCTGTTGCATCGGGCCACAACGCTACAGGTGCCCATTCCCGATACGGTGCAGGATTCGCTCAAAACCTGGTTCACCCAGACCAAGTCCCAAACCTACACCAACCAACTAAAGCAAGAGGTGGGGGTGGGGGGCAACTTTTTTGACCTGTTCACCGCCAAGCTGCAAAAGGAAGATTCCTTCCGCGAAGAGATTAAGGAAACCTACGAGCGTCGCGTTTCTGACCTGACCCAGCACATCGACCAAATTGCTGCTGCCATCCAGGCCGCCACGGGCAAAGAGGTCTTGGTGATTATCGACGATTTAGACAAGCTGGACCTAGCAGTGGTGGAAGCCATCTTCAACGACAACATCAACGCCCTATTTTCTCCCCGCATTCGGATTTTGTTTACCATCCCCATTGCGGTGGTGCGGGATACCCGCCTCAAGGCCACCCTCGATTCTGTGTGCCAGATTGTGCTGCTGCCAGTGACGTTGAAACGCAAAAAACTGATCTAACCCCTCCCCCAAGATCCCAGGGTTCTTGAAGAACCCTGGGATCTGCCCCCGCAGGCAGAACCCCATGCCCCCAGCCGATCTCTCACCCCTGAACGATCGCGAGTACCGCAAGCTGCTGCTGGCCCTCACCCTCGACGCCCAGCGGCTAGAACTGCTAGTGGCCATTACGGACGATCGCAACCTGCAAGACCAGTTAATCGCCGCCTACGAAGCTGACCTAAAAGCCGAGGGCATTACCCCCCTACGCACCC
>SLIY01000129.1 GCA_007135385.1 Leptolyngbyaceae cyanobacterium CSSed165cm_216 | reverse complement strand
TATTAATTTTAAAAATTTTAAAGCCAGATACCTACAGCTTAAGCCCAAATTGCAATGGAATTTAGCGCAATAGCTACCATGACGATACCCTCACCTAGGATAGGGACGGGGGATCAAGGGTTGCTGCGATCACTGGCTCTAGGGTGATGGTCACGGGCGATTCGGCTTCAGTTCCCTGTTTACCAGACGCATCTGTCTGGCCATGGGCTAGGACAGAGCTATGATCTGGGGGGTTCAGCATCAAATCAAACCAGAATGTCGTCCCGATCCCCACTTCGCTCACCAGCCTTACCTGGCTGTTGTGCTTTTCAATAATATTTTTCACAATGGATAACCCTAGCCCAGTTCCTTCCAAGGTGTGAACTCGATTTTCTACCCGGAAAAAGCGATCAAAAATAGCTTGTTGGTCTTCTAGAGCAATACCAATGCCTGTATCTGAGATCTCTACCCGAATACAGTCCATGGCCCTGGCATCATCGTGGCAGTTGGAGAGTTGGTAAGCCCGTAGCATCACCTTGCCCCCAGGCTCAGTAAATTTCAGGGCATTGCCCACCAAGTTGCTGAATACCTGTAATAGCAAATCATAGTTACCAAAGACCGGTGGCAGATTAGGCTCAACATCTTGTAGAAGTTCGATTTGCTTGTCCCTGGCGTTCAGCCGATGGGTGCGCAAGGTTTGTTCAATCGGTTGGCTGATGTCTACTGCATCAAGCTGATATTGACGGCTTGATTCAAGGCGCGACAAGTCGAGAACGTCATTCACTAAACGGGTCAAGCGATCGGTCTCGTGATTGGCGGTTTCCAGAAATTCTTTACGTTCGTTATCACTCAGATCTTCACCGTATTCATGGAGAGTCTCAATAAATGACTTGATGTTGAACAACGGTGTGCGTAACTCGTGGGAGACATTACTGATAAACTGCGCCTTAGCTTCGTTGAGGGCTACTTCTCGGGTAATATCTTGCACCGTAATGGCTAGCCCTTTGACATTTTCTTTGGCCTGGTCTAAGACGGTATTCAGCAAGATGCGTAGGGTACGGTTACTGGGCTCAGTTAAGGGCACCCGAAATTCCATGGCTTCGGCATCCCCCTGGACTGCTTGAAACAGGGGCCGGGTCATTTGGACCCTAACTGGACTGGGAAAATGCTCAAGGATATTTTTTCCCTCGAGAGCCTGGTTGTCCCAACCAAAGATGCGGCGTGCGGTGGGGTTAACCAGCACCGCGTGCATGTCGCTGTCGAGCAAAATAGCGCCATCGGCAATAGTAGAGACTAGGGTTTCTAGCTTGGCCTTTTCGGCCGTCAGTTCTTCAATGTTTTGTTCTTCGTAGCGCTCTAGGCGCTCAGCCATATCGTTAAAGCTATAAATCAGTTCGCCTAACTCACCGCCCAGGGGCAAGTTAATTCGCTGCTTGAAGTTGCCAGCGGCAATATTTTTTACCCCAGTCAGCAGTTCTTTGATCGGCTGAGTAATCGTCAAGGCATTGAAGACTGCCCCTAGAATCACCATCACCCAAATGGAGACAAAGACAGCGATGGTGACATCGCGAGTCAAATGGGAGGAGGCCACAACGGTGGGGTTAGGGTTAATTCCGAGGGCCAACACCCCTAGATGATTGCCGTTGTAGTTCAGCGGTACGAACACATCGGTGACTTCACCGGCGGGGGTAATGTGCTGGCGGACCAAGGGGCGATCGGTGTTTTGGGCGTACCCTTCGGGCAGCTGCATCCGCCGCCGCAGGGTCAGGGAGTTTTGCACCGCCGCTTCAGAAAAAGGAATGCCAAAGAAAATATCGCCATTTTCGTCGGCATAGAGCATGTAGCGCACACTAGAGGTGCTTTGGTAAAAGCTATAGGAAAAGCGGGCCAGTTCAGTGCGATCGGCTTCGTTGACCAGAGGGGCGACATTGGCGGCCAACAACAAGCCCAGATCTCGGGCAAAGCGGGTGTCGTTAAGACGGGCATCATGCTGGATGGTGTTGACCGCCCAAAAGGTAAGCCCACTGGTAATTAAGGACACAACTAGTGTCGCCCCCGCCATTAGACGGGTCTGCAGGGTAAAGTCTCCCCACCAGCGGAGAAACACATCGCGGATTTTAACGAGTAGCCTGATCAACGGTGCCTTAAAATGCCAGCAGTAATCAATGTCGCCTTAAGAATATTGCCTTAAGCGCGCTCTAGCTCAACCTTGACCAGGGTATTGACCCTGTACCTAGCTCAATCAGCTAGCTTCACCAAAACTCTGGATCAAGCATGGGCTAGAACACTTCTATTCTGGCACGTTCTTCATGATCATAGTTCCTGAATCGCCTCAATCGTCAAATAGGGCCTCAAATTCGTGACGTAGGCTGGTGTAGTTGACCACCCGGGCAACCACCAGGTTGCCACTCCCTTCAGTCGACGCAAATTGCTGTTTCCAGTGGCGGACGTTGTCTTCTTGGTGGAGCCAAAACTCCACCATCTTATTGACAATGGCGTCCCAGTCCCAATCAGGTTTATGGTGGACGATCTCAGTGGCCTCAATGAACCCATCTAGGGTACAGCAGTAGCTGCCTAGATAGGCTTGACTGCGATCGCGACTGGTTTCAACCCGTTGTTGATGGCTAAAAAATTGCAGCACCGGGGCAATGCCGATGATGTCAAAGCTATAACTCATATGGAAAAAAAGGAATTAAATAACTTTAGAAGCGGCCAGCTAAACCACCACCTAAGGCGTTAGCCGAACCAGCACAACCAAGCTAGGCGCAGCATCCAAGTCACGGATAAGGTAGCCGGATAATGCTTAGGAAATATTTTAGTGATTAGCTTTGAGGCCGTTGTTACTGGGAAACGGTTTTTCATAAACTTTAGATTTTGTTGTGGTAAACCCCACCTACCGGACTTCGGCCCCCTTGGGGATCTAACCAGGGCCCATAGCCCCTGGGATCAGTTTTTGTAAGGTAACTGCTGGCATTC
>SLIY01000261.1 GCA_007135385.1 Leptolyngbyaceae cyanobacterium CSSed165cm_216 | reverse complement strand
TAATGTGCCCGGAAACCCGGAGGGGCTAAGCCTATCATCTCTATCAATTTTCCTGGTGCTGTGGCCTGAGCGGTTGTTGCTGCTTGGGGTAAGCATGGTGGGTAAGGTTTGAGGACGGGAGACTTATACTGGAAGCAGATGACTTATCTACCCAGATTGGCTCTAGCAAGTCAGCGGGTTGCCCCTTGGGCGGATCATGCTCTGCCTGTAGTGCTGATGTTATCGTCACCACGGATGTTATCGTCACCACGGATGTTATCGTCACCACGGCCTACGAGGGGCATAGGGTAACCTTTTGATCGATTTGTTTGAGGGTTTTGGGGCTGCATGCAGGGTTATCTGTCGGAAATTGACATTCGCAGCATGCTGCAGCTGATTGAGCTGGGGCAACGGACGGGTGAGCTTTATTTGGAAAGTTACGGTACCCCAGGGCCAAAATCCTTAGGGCAGCCTGGGGATATAGACCAAGAATTTAGCGATCGCGGCCATTCATGGCTGGTGTTTTTAGCGAATGGTCAACTAGTGTACGCTGGCACCACCGACAACAGCCTCGATCGCCTATGGGATCACCTGCAGCGCTACGGTTTAGCCCAGTCGCTGCCGGATCCGAGTATCACCTCTGCGATCGCCTCATTTAATTCCCCCGAGTATGGCACCCTCTGGGCTCTGCTAGAGCAGCATCTGATTACCCCAGACCAAGGACGCTCAATTCTCAGCCATATGGTGCACGAGACCCTCTTTGATCTCCTGAGTCTGCACCATGGGGCCTTTATCTTCCAGCTGGGTTCAGCCCTCAGCCCTCAGCTGATGACCCACAAAATTAGCGATTTGGTCAGCGGGCTAACCCAGCAAATTCAAACCTGGCATCAGCTCCACCCCAACCTGCAATCCCCCGATCAGTGTCCGCTGTTGCTCGACCCCGCTGCCTTTCGAGCCAGTGTTTCAGAGGCAGCCTATAACCGTCTAAGCCAGTGGATGGATGGCCAAACCTCGATCCGGCGCATCGCCCGCTATCTCAATCGCGATCTGGTTACCGTCGCTCGTAGCCTATTGCCAGCTATTCAGTATGGCCAAATTAGCTTGGTTTATGGCCCACTGCCGTCTTCCTTGACCGCCAAACCTGACAATGGCCGGTCTTGGCAGCAGCGTTTGCCCCGGATTGTGTGTATCGACGACAGTCTTTCGATTCGCCAGACGGTAGAGCAAATGCTATCTGGCCAGGGCTATGAAGCGACCTCCCTGGGCAACCCCCTTAAAGCCTTGGGATTACTATTTCAGCTGCAACCCGATTTGATTTTGTGTGACATCGCCATGCCCGAGCTGAATGGCTACGAGCTCTGTGCCATGCTGCGTCATGCCAGTGCCTTCTGCCAAACCCCTATCGTCATGCTCACCGGTAAAGATGGCTTTTTAGATCGGGTCAAGGCCAGGATGAGCGGTGCTACAGACTATTTGACTAAACCCTTTGGTACCACTGAGCTATTGGCCTTGGTGGAGAAGTACGTTGGTCCCGGGGATCCAGATCGCCCTGCCCCTGATAAATTGCTGGCCGATGCGATCGAAGACGAACTGGACATCGACCTTAGTCCTCCGCCCCTTTCCCGGTAATATTCCTTATTCTCCAGGGGTATCTTGCTCCACTTTCCTCAAGATTCGCCATAATTTGAACTACTGGGCTGAGGAGTTCGCCACAGTTCGCAGGATCGGTCGCCATTCCGGGTACCTTAGAATCACAACCGAAGGCATCCCCTGATGGCCAACCGGCCCTGGTGTTTCCATAGACAGGCTAGGGTGTCAGCCTATTTCACCGAGGTATTCGCCCTCTCAGCATCAACTTATGCGTAAAGTTCTGGTGGTAGAAGATAGCCTTCCCCAACGGGAAATGATTTCAGAGTTACTGCGGGGTATTGGCCTGCAAGTCTTTGTAGCTAGCGATGGCATGGAGGCCCTAGAGCAACTCCAAAGCCAGTCACCCGACATGGTGGTGCTCGATATTGTCATGCCCCGCATGAACGGCTACGAACTCTGTCGTCGAATTAAAGCCGATCCAGCTACCCAAAATGTGCCAGTGGTCATGTGTTCGTCGAAAGGGGAAGAATTTGATCGCTACTGGGGGATGAAACAGGGAGCCGACGCCTATATTGCCAAACCGTTTCAGCCGATGGAGTTGGTTGGTACCGTCAAGCAGCTACTTAGGGGATAAGCAACCGCATAAACATTATGGTAGGTAATCCAGATTTTTTAACTCAAACTGGGCAAGATCAAGACCCAGAGCTTCAGGAACTTGAAACCCCTGAGGGCGAATTATTTCTCCGTTTTTTTGTGACTTCAGATGATGAATTCGCCCTGCCCGCTACAGGTATTCGTCGCATTATCGAGCAACCCCCCGATCGGATTACGCCCATTCCCAACGTTTCTCATCTCCTGCTCGGTACCCTGAATGAACAAGGGCGAGTGATTTGGGTGGCCGATTTAGGTCAGTTTTTAGGTTATTCCTCCATACTAAATACAGACCGTCCGGAGATTTCCGTGATTGCCGTTGAAGATCAGGGAACTATGTTAGGCTTAGCCGTTAATCGAATTGTCGGAACTCGCTGGCTTAACCCCGATAAAACAAGGGTTCCAAACGATAGCCCAGATGCCATGGCTCCATTTTTGCGCGGAGAGTGGATGATTGACCCTGAGAAAAATAAAACTCTGCGGCTACTGGATCACATTGCCGTGATTCGCTCAGCCCGGTGGGCTACCTAGTTGTTCAGACCCGCCTCACCCCTTTAGGACATTTGCACTGGCAGGAGAAGATTATGGCTTCAGGCATTGATTACTCTCAGGCTTATCAAACAGCTGAGAGAGCCTATGTACAAGGCAACTATCAGGATGCCGCAGCGGCCATTGATCAGCTTGCTGAGGAGTACCCTGACGATCCCAGCGTTTTACTGCTAAGGGGGCACATCTATTGCTAT
>SLIY01000014.1 GCA_007135385.1 Leptolyngbyaceae cyanobacterium CSSed165cm_216 | reverse complement strand
TGGGTGCCATGCTTCTTTTTGTCAGTAAACGAAAAGCCTCGGAATGCCTTAACCTCAGTGATTCGACCCTGAAAAAGTATCGGCTGAAGGGCGATTGGATTGAGGGCATCCACTGGGTGCGGCTCAACAGTCGCTGCATTCGCTACAACCTGGTGTTGATTCAAGATTGGTTGCACAACCGGGGCAACCCAACGGCCCACCTGCAAGCGATTGAAACCTACCAGAAGAGTCTGCTCAGCAACCAGCGGAAGTCTCGCCGTTAAGTATGAGCTTTCTTTGACTAGAAACCCTACGTTTCAAAGGATTTGCCCTATGGCCCAGCCGATAGATTTCACGCCCAAGGAGCCCCAGACTGAGGGGGGACGCCAAGCCCGGCAGCAGTATTTGCAGTTGGCCCAGCGCATCATCGATGAACCAACCATGGACTATGCAACGCTCTACAAGCGATTTGCCCCCAATGACTGGGCAGCCTCCAGCTCAACGATGCCGTCGCCGAGGTGGCGTTGAAAGAGGGTATGGCATCACAGGAAGTCACCGGCCTGTTATGCCAGGGGCCGTTTGCGCAATGTCAGTACCACCAGCAGGGGGTAACGCTCCATGCGATCGACAGGTGTCTGCGCGAGAGTCTGATCGTGGCAAAGCAAAAGATTGACGCGGACAAGCATGACAACCCGGTGGAGTTCCTGCTCGGTCGTACACTGGGTTAAGGCTAATGGATTCAACGCCTTATGATTCATATCATTCGCCAGAGAGCGGAGCCTGAGCAGATGCACCAGATGATGAAAGAATGAATGTCCAATGGTAATAAACTGGACATTCTCAAGGCGCAGTCCCTCCAGGCCAACCGGGCGGCTCAGCTCGAAAGTCTGGCCCTAAATTTGCACACATTCCACTGCGAGCAGCCCTTAACGCGGTTAAACCTCCCAAAATTGAATGTGATAGCGATAGCCCTGTTCCGTTAAAAATAACTGGCGGTGCTGAGCAAATTCTTCCTCACAAGTGCGCAGCGAAACCAGGGTATAAAACTGAGCGCTGCGCCCATCCGACTTGGGTCGCAGAACCCGCCCTAGTCGCTGGGCTTCTTCCTGGCGAGAACCGTATTTACCCGAGACCTGAATTAATACATCGGCATCGGGCAGGTCGAGGGCAAAGTTGCCGACTCGCGAGAGAATGAGGCCGGAAATTTCGCCACTGCGAAAACTGGCATAGAGGCGATCGCGCTCGGGCTGACTGGTCTTGCCAGTAATCAGGGGAAAGTCCACCCGTTGGGCAATCGCCTTGAGCTGATCCAGGTATTCGCCAATGATTAAAATTCGGTGGCCCGCTTCCTGCTCTAGTACGCCTTGCACCACGTCTATCTTGAGGGGGTTTTCGGCGGCGATGCGAAACTGATGCCGTCGTCCCGCCGTGGCATAGTCCATCTGCCGTGCCTCGGTTTGAGGAATGCGAATTTCGGTACAGTCGGCGGCGGCAATAAAGCCCTGCCCTTCCAATTCGCGCCAGGGCACGTCGTAGCGTTTGGGGCCAATCAGGGTGAACACATCCCCTTCGCGGCCATCTTCACGAATGAGGGTGGCGGTCAACCCCAGCCGCCGCCGGGCCTGGAGTTGGGCGGTGATACGAAAGACCGGCGCGGGCAGGAGGTGAACTTCGTCGTAGATAATTAACCCCCAAGATTGCTGGTCAAACAACCCCAGGTGCAGAAAGTCGTCGTCCTGGCTGGCCCGGTAGGTGAGGATTTGGTAGGTGGCCAGGGTGACTGGCCCGGTGGCTTTTTGTTGACCGCTATACTCGGCGATTTGGTCGGCGGTTAGGGTGGTTTTATCCAACAGTTCCCGCTGCCACTGGTGGACGGAGGTGAGGCTGCTGGTGAGAATCAGTGTTTGCTGCTGAACCACTGCCATCGCCGCCATGCCCACCATGGTTTTACCGGCACCACAGGGGAGAACGATCACCCCGCTGCCGCCCCTGGCCTGCCCCGCCTGGTAGAACAGATCCGCCGCTGTTTTCTGGTAGGGCCGCAGGTGAAAGGGTTCGCCGCTGCGGGTGGTCGATAGCAGGTCTAGGGGCAACGCATCCCCCGCCAGGTAACCGGCCAGATCCTCTGCTGGATAGCCTGCCGTCAGCAGCGCCTGCTTGAGAATGCCGCGATCGCCTAGAGCGATCGCAAAGGTGGTGGGCGACAACCGCTCTCCCAGCAGTGGCCCCACCTGCTCATGGCGCTGCAATAGTTCGGCTAGGGGCTGATCGGCCACCTGCAACAGCAAATCTCCACCGGTTCCCGCTTTTAGAGTAGTTAGGCCATACCGTTGCCCGAGGGCCTCCAACTCCTGGGCCACCGACTCGGGCATGGGGTATTTGGCGTGATCCTGAAGGGCTGCCACCATTGCGGCAACGGGCATACCGGCGGCGCGGGCATTCCAAATGCTGAGCGGACTGAGGCGATAGGTGTGAATGTGTTCGGGGCTTTTGACCAGCTCTGCAAAGGGTGCGATCGCCGCCTGGGCCGCCTCGGCGTTAGGGGCGTGGACATCGAGCAGAACGGTGCGATCGCTCTGGATGATCAGCGCATTGTCGGGGGAATAGGTCATCAGGCTCAAGATGGGAGTTGGAAATCTGCCTCTCGATAAACTCAATATAAAATCGAAACCCTTTCACAGCGGCAGATACAATACGATACTCTTCCATTCTGTTTGCTCGCTACAATCGGCCAATACCGATAACTCATCGATCGCCTGCCGCATAGGCATTCGATCATTGACCACAAACATCCCTGCCATCGGTTCTCCTCTAACCAGGCGATTGTAAGCAAAATCTGGCATTGTTGCCCGATCATGGGTGAGTAGGATACGCCCATGACTTGCGGCCCAGGCTAAGGGAGGTGCCCCCAAATAACTCCCCCCAAGAATGGCTTAGACTAGATCCAGTAAATTGTCATGTGTGATGATGATGTTACTCGATCAAGTCAAAGCCACCCTCAGGGATGCCGCCC
>SLIY01000170.1 GCA_007135385.1 Leptolyngbyaceae cyanobacterium CSSed165cm_216 | reverse complement strand
TTACCCTCAAGACTCTCATCGCTCGGCCAATTACCCCTGAGGGCTTTGCCCCCTTTGGGCAGGTGATTTTTCCCAGCCCAGATGGCCAACCCTTTGGGGCCAATGATGCCCAATTGGTGCTAGACGCCGGTACGCCCAGGTTTTACATTATGACCCTAACCGATCGGGGTCAACGGTTTCGGACCATTACCCGCCACCGCCGCTGTACCCAGTGTTTAGGGGCTCTAGAGGGCAAAGACTGGTGGCTGGCTGTAGCCCCCCCAGGACCAGCCGCTAGCCCCGATCCAGCCGCCATCCAGGCATTTCATATTCCCGGTCATTGCTTTGTCAATTTGGCGGTGGGCACCTGGCATGCTGGCCCTTACTTTGGCCATGACCAGGTGCACTTCTACAACCTGGAGCTTAGCGACACCAATATGACCGATCACCAAACCTGCCATTTAACCCGAACCTTTGGGCTTGAGTTTGCGATTACACCAGCACCCTGATCGCAACAATCAGGGCCAAGACCCAAACATAGTAGGCAAAATACCGCATTCGGGCCTGGTAAAACACGATTAAAACCAGCTTTAGGGCGATCGCGCCAATAATCGCCGCTGTCACAAACCCAACTAGCATTGTTAGCCAGTTGGTACTGGTCAATGTCCCATGCCGCAAAACCTCAATACTTTGCACCAGGGTTGCCCCCAGGATAGTGGGGAAAGCAATTAAAAAGCTAAACTCGGCCGCCTGGGGCCGTTGCAGCCCAGTAAACAAGGCAAAGGAGATTGTCATACCACTACGACTAAGCCCCGGAATCAGGGAAAGCCCTTGGGCAAACCCCACCACACTCGCCCCCAGGGGGGAAAAATTCTCCAGGGTTTTCTTTTGATCCTTCAGTTGGTCCGACACCCACAGCAATATACCGGTAATGGTCAGGGTCAGGCTGATGGCCAGGGGGGTGGCAAAAATAAGCTCAAATTGCGACTTCAAGCTAAACCCGATCAGGGCCGTCACCAGTACGGATAGGCCCCCCAACAGTCCTACCCTGCGATAGAACGGCCAAGCCAGGGCCGGAGACAATTCGGTCTCTAGACCCAGTTTGGTTGCCAGGGTGTCCCGCTTTTGCCGCGACAGCAACTGCCCTAACCATTGACCCATTGACCCCAGAAACCGCCCTACACCTTCATGAAACACCAGCAAAATGGACACCAAGGTACCCACATGCACCACTAAGTTAAACAAAATCATCTCCCCTGACTCTGGGGGGGGCAGGGCTGAACCACGCTCAATCAGCCAGTGCTGAGTTAAGGCTAGATGGCTGGTTGAGCTCACCGGTATAAACATAAAGGCACCTTGAACAATGCCCAAGATAATGGCTTCCAAAATACTCATAAGTCTCTTCTTTAGGCCGCACTGCTCTATGGTACGGGCTGAGGCCCCTAGTTCAAGGATGGGTTTGATAAGGCTTTTGTAAGGAATACTCTGATACCATCAGCTGTGATCTGTTTCAAAAACTCCGCTATGGCTAAATATGTGATGTGGGGGTGCTACTGCGAGAATGCCCTAGAAAAACGGGCACCCTATCGAGACGCCCACCTCCAGGGGTTACAAGCCCAGAAGGATAAGGGCACCCTGCTGACCCTAGGTCCCACCACGGATAACACCAAAGTATTTGGCATCTACGCCGCTGACAGCGAAGCCACTGTCCGCCAGTTGGTCGAAGCGGACCCTTACTGGAAAAATGGCATTTGGACCGAATACAACGTCTACGAGTGGAATCAAGTGTTTTAGCCGGGCTACGGATTAGGAGCCTTAGCGACATAGTCATGCTACTAACCTGGGTCAGACTGATTCACACCCTTGTTTTTGGGGTGATGTTTGGCTCCATTCTGTTTCTGCTGTATTGCGGCATCACCAATCAGCTGAGCCCATGGACTGCGATCGCCTTTGGTCTGATTTCCATAGAGGTGATTATCTACGCTGGCAATGGATTTCGATGTCCCTTAAGAACCTGGGCAGAAAACTTGACTCCTGAGGGGCACGTCGTCAGAGACATCTTCTTGCCCCCCTGGTTGGCGGCCCGGGTGGTGGCGATCTCGACCCCACTGCTAGGAGTGGCCTGCCTGCTCCTGCTGGTACGGTTGCTTTCGAGGTAACTGCTAGCCACAACCACCAGGGAGTGAACTCCCTGGCTCATCGCAAAACTCTGCTAAAGCAGACTGGGGAACTCGGCTCCCAATCCTCTTCAGAGGATTTCGGCTTTAAGCCTTGGACTAGAAGTCCAAGGCTCAGCGGCCAATTCAAGGGATCGACCCCTAAATCTGGCCTCACCTTGACAGGGCTGGGTGGGCACTGCCCACCACTCGGTAGAAAGTTTTCTAAAGGTCGCCTAAGTCTGGCTGTGTTAACTTTTAATAAGAAGACTCAGCGCTGCACGGTTGTCGCCGCACGGTTTAATCCTGGCGACGGCAAGTCATGGGCGACTATTCCTGCAGAATCGGTAGGTGCTATCAGAGCTGAGTTTTTGCCGTCGATGGTTACATTGCCGATTAATCGCGACTGTTGTTATCCCTATTAACCCTTGGTCTCCTTACCCAACGTTTATCGCGCAGCAGCGGCTAGTCATCGCCTCTTTCTATGGGCGCTGGTTTATCCCAGTATTTGGGTGGCGGCGGCGATCGCCTCGCTGGTTCCGTTTGTGCAACATACCCTAGGACTTACTTTTGACTGGGCACCCGTGCTGCTGATTTTTGCCACAGCACTCATTCCTTATAACGTTGATCGCATCGCCGATAGCTATTTTCAAGAGATTCCTGATCCTCAAGCTCAGGGCTACTTTCGTCAGGGTTGGGGTTGGGTGATTTTGTCGTTGGCGATTGTGGCCACGGTGGCGCTGCTGTATGGCGCTAAGGGATCTGCTGAAAAATAAGTCCCCCGCTTAAGCCGGATTTATTGTGATGGCCCACTTGGGCAGATCCTCTAATGGGTGCCAATCCACCCGAAACGTGGCTAAGGTTTCAG
>SLIY01000428.1 GCA_007135385.1 Leptolyngbyaceae cyanobacterium CSSed165cm_216 | reverse complement strand
TCATTGCGGATATGCTGACTCGCATTCGAAATGCGAACTTGGCGCGGCACCAAACCGTGAGTATTCCTTCGACCCGGATGACCCGGAGTATTGCCAAGGTACTCAAAGAAGAGGGGTTTATCACTGATTTTGCTGAGGTCACCACTGAAGAGCGACCCCAGTTGGTCATTACTCTGAAATACAAGGGGAAAACTCGTCAGCCGATTATTCGTAACCTGACTCGCGTTAGCAAACCTGGTTTGCGGGTGTATTCCAACCGTAAAGAGCTGCCCCGGGTGCTGGGGGGAATTGGGATTGCCATCATTTCCACCTCTAGCGGCATCATGACCGATCGTGATGCTCGCCGTCAGGGGGTGGGCGGTGAAGTACTGTGCTATGTCTGGTAGTTGCCCCTAAGGCGGTCTACAAATTCGACGATAGAGCGTTATTGAATGCTAAGGATTTAGGAGTATTGCATCATGTCACGTATTGGCAAACGGCCAATTCCTATCCCGGCTAAGGTGTCAATTACGATTGACGGTCAGGATGTTCAGGTTAAGGGGCCAAAAGGAGAACTCTCTCGCACATTACCCGCTGGGGTAGTAGTGGTTCAAGAGGGTGACACGGTTTTGGTGAATCGTAAGAACGACTCACGTCTGGCTCGGGAGCGTCATGGCCTTTGCCGCACCCTGGTAGCCAACATGGTAGAAGGGGTGGCCAATGGTTATCAAAAGCGCCTAGAAATTCAAGGGATTGGTTATCGGGCTCAAGTCCAGGGCCGCAATTTGAACCTCAGTCTGGGCTATAGCCACCCAGTGGTATTTGAACCTCCCAGCGGCATTGACTTTGCGGTTGAAAATAACACCAACGTAATCGTCAGCGGCATTGATAAGGAACTGGTCGGTAATATGGCCGCTAGGATTCGGGCTAGTCGCCCTCCTGAGCCCTATAAGGGTAAAGGAGTACGCTATGCCGGTGAGCAAATCAGACGTAAGGCTGGGAAGTCAGGGAAGAAATAAGCTATGAAAGCAAGTCGTAAAGAGTTAACCCGTCGTCGCCACGCACGTATTCGTAAGCGCGTGTTTGGTACCCCTGAGCAGCCTCGATTGGCGGTATTTCGATCGAATCAGCACATTTATGCTCAGATCATTGATGATACGGCCGATCGCACCTTGGTGGCTGCCTCAACAGTGGAATCAGATGTCTTAGACAGTGGGCAATCTGGAGCCACCCAAGCAGCGGCTGCAACTGTTGGTAAGCTGGTGGCAGAGCGAGCCTTACAGGCAGGCATCAACCAGGTGGTGTTTGATCGTGGTGGTAAGTTGTACCACGGTCGTGTTGCTGCCCTTGCTGATGCAGCTCGCGAAGCTGGCTTAAACGTTTAAGGGAGTGGCACTCGCAAATCCTTGGGAATTGCTCAGTGGCTTAGTCTAACAGTGCTGGATTAAAGAGAGGCTTGGGAAAAGCATGGCAAACCGTCGTAAAGAAGCGCGTACTAAAGAGAAAAAGACCGACTGGCAAGAGCGCGTTGTGCAAATTCGCCGGGTCACGAAGGTGGTGAAAGGGGGTAAAAAGCTCAGCTTTCGCGCCATCGTCGTGGTCGGCAACGAAAAGGGTCAAGTTGGGGTCGGGGTGGGTAAAGCTGGGGATGTCATCGGTGCCGTGAAGAAAGGGGTAGCCGATGGCAAAAAGCATTTAGTTGATGTGCCCTTGACACGCTCCTACTCTATTCCCCATCCGTCTAACGGGATTGGGGGTGGCGCTAAGGTGTTTATGCGTCCAGCAGCACCCGGAACCGGGGTAATTGCCGGGGGAGCCGTGCGAACTGTGCTCGAATTAGCCGGGGTTCGCAATGTGCTGGCTAAGCAGTTAGGGTCTAACAATCCGTTGAACAATGCTCGGGCCGCCGCCGATGCCCTCGCTTCCCTCCGGACCTTTGCCGAGGTGGCTGAAGAGCGGGATATCCCGGTCGAGAATCTGTACGTATAACTATTGTTTATCTTGCGCAGCCATGAGACTTAACGACGCACAACCTAAAGCCGGATCCAAGCGCCGTCGCCGTCGGGTCGGTCGAGGTATTTCCGCGGGCCAAGGGGCAAGCTGTGGGTTTGGCATGCGGGGGCAAAAGTCCCGGTCTGGTAGTGGTACCCGTCCTGGGTTTGAGGGGGGGCAGATGCCACTTTACCGCCGCATCCCTAAGCTCAAGCACTTCCCTCTGGTAAACCAGAAGGTTTACACCATCATCAACCTGAAAAACTTAGCCAGCTTCCCCGCAGATACCGAAGTCACCCTAGAGTCGCTGCTGGAAGCCGGTATCTTAACCACTAACGATGGCCCGCTTAAGGTTCTGGGGGATGGCGAGTTGACCAATGCCCTGACAGTTAGGGCGGCAGCTTTCACCCAGTCAGCCAAGGCCAAAATCGAGCAAGCTGGTGGTACTTGCGAGATCATTAGTTAGCGGGATAGCTCAGCCATCCCTTAGACTAGTACTAAAGCCGCCTTTGGTAGCTCTATTCAAGAATAAAACGCAGGTCTGAGGAACTATTTCATGGTCGTAAGTCGGGGTAAAACGCCAAGCGCACAGGAAACATTTATGCAGATGGCGCAAGCCGCTGGCTTGCGTAGTCGTCTGCTGGTCACCCTGGGGTTATTGGTTTTAGTCAGACTGGGTATTTTTATTCCAGTCCCTGGAATTGATCGGGCTGCTTTTGCAGAGTCGATTCAGTCAGGCAGTCTCGGCGGCTTTGTTGGTTTCTTAGATATTTTTGTGGGTGGCGGGCTCTCTGCTCTGGGTATTTTTGCTCTGGGTATTTTGCCGTTTATTAATGCCTCCATCATCATGCAGCTGCTAACGGCGGCCCTCCCTGCCCTCGAAGATTTACAGAAGAACGAGGGAGAGGCTGGTCGCCGTAAGATTTCCCAAATCACTCGCTACGTTGCCCTAGGTTGGGCCATTTTACAGAGCACTTTGCTCTCTTCGTTTCTGCTGTATCAGTTTGCTCGGGTGCCAGGGATTCCCTTTGTGGTTGAAACGGTGATCGCCTTAACCGCTGGTTCCATGTTCGTCATGTGGGTTGGAGAACTGATCACAGAGCGAGGAATTGGTAATGGCGCTTCTCTATTAATCTTTTTGAACATTGTCTCTACCTTGCCTCGATCCCTGGGCCAGACTATTGAGTTGGCTCAAAGCGGCGATCGCAACCTGGTGGGGGGTGTGATTATTTTGATGCTGGTATTCCTGGCCATGATTGTGGGGATCGTGTTTGTTCAGGAAGGCACACGGCGAATTCCGATTATTTCGGCTCGTCGCCAGGTGGGTCGCAAAATGTACATAGAACAGAGCAATTACCTTCCCCTGCGGCTAAATCAGGGGGGGGTGATGCCGATCATTTTTGCCTCTGCTGTCTTGGTATTGCCGATTTCTCTGACCCAATACATCAACAACCCCACCTTCAACCAGATCGTTAACACCTATCTCAATCCAACCTCTCTGGTGTATGTGGGTCTTTATCTGCTGATGATTTTATTCTTCAGCTACTTTTATGCCTCTCTGGTAGTCAATCCTGAGGATATGTCGCGGAACCTGAAGAAAATGGGGGCGAGCATTCCAGGTATCCGGCCCGGTAAGGCCACGACCGAATACATTAGCCGTATTTTGAATCGACTCACCTTCTTGGGCGCTATTTTTCTAGGTCTAGTAGCGGTTGTACCCAGTGCTGTGGAGGGTTTGACTCGGGTACAAACCTTCAGAGGCTTTGGGGCTACTTCATTGCTTATTTTAGTGGGGGTTGCGATTGATACCGCCAAGCAGATTCAGACCTATGTGATCTCCCAGCGTTACGAAGGAATGGTGAAACAGTAGTGACTCGTTTAATTTTCATGGGTCCCCCTGGGGCGGGCAAAGGTACCCAGGCCAAAATGTTATCGGAGAATGTGAACGTACCTCACATTTCTACAGGTGACATCTTACGGGCCGCAGTAGCCGAAGGCACCAGCCTGGGGCAAAAGGCCGAGGCTTATATGAGCGCTGGTGAATTAGTACCCGATGAGTTGATGTTAGGGCTAATTCGGGAGCGACTAGCTCAGCCTGATGCTCAGGAGGGCTGGATTCTAGACGGCTTTCCTAGGACAGTGCCCCAGGCTGAATTTTTGAATCACTTGCTAGATGAAATCAAGCAGCCGTTTGACTTTGCGGTGAACTTGGATGTGACAGATGAGGTGATTATCGCCCGTCTACTGAAGCGGGGACGACAAGATGATGATGAGTCGGTGATTCGCCATCGTTTGGATGTCTACCGGCAGCAAACAGAACCTCTGATTGATTTTTACCGGTCGCGGCAGCGACTCGTGTCTATCAATGGTAATCAGACCATGGAGTCTGTGCAAGCGGATCTAAAGCAGGTGGTCGTGGATTAGTGCTTCAGTGGCTGGCATTGTTTGTTACCTTAAAGGGGGCCAAGAGAACACCTTGAGCCCCCATTTGAGCCCTTAGGGTTGCTAGTAGGCAGCCCGTTAAGGGGACATTGGACTAATAGACTCAGTAAGGAGGATTTAGCTTGTCTAAACAAGATTTAATTGAAATGGAGGGAACCGTCACTGAATCTTTGCCGAACGCGATGTTTCGGGTAGATTTGGATAACGGATTTAATGTTTTGGCGCATATTTCGGGCAAAATTCGGCGTAACTACATCAAAATTCTGCCCGGCGATCGCGTCAAGGTAGAACTCACCCCCTACGATTTAACCAAGGGACGTATTACCTATCGGCTACGGAAGAAGTAGAGCAGATCTGTGTTTAGTACGCTTTGGTATCCGCTTAAGGTGACGTCTAGAAAACTTTCTACCAAGTGGTGGGCAGTGCTCACCTTACAAAAGCGCCGTTTGACTTTGCCGTTTGACTCTTACGATCGCTGACTTAACGTGGGGATGTTCTTTCTCAAAAATCGCCTAAGCCAAAATAGGCCCTAGTATTGTTTCAGCCCCGTAACGAAAAATATCAGTGCAGGGTAAGCCAGTTGTGGCTTCAGCCTGGGCGATCGCTCTATCGGCAGCATCTGGCTTGAGTTGGCCAGTATTCAGGGCAATCGCCACCACAGGGGACGGATAAAATGCTCCCCCAGCCGTGGCCACCTGTTCGTAAAGGTCAACCACACAACGGAGATCTGGGATTTTGATCTGGGGGCAGTTATAGATGTGGGTTTGCCCCGCCCGATGTACCAGCACTAGGTGAGTGGGCTGACTGCCCCGCAGCAGCGGCAACGTAGCTGTCGAGGAGGGATTGAGCAGTGACCCCTGTCCCTCTACAAATAAGATGTCGTGATCGTAGCCGTATTTTATCAATTCTCCCTCTACGGCCCCAGAGGCGTAGTCGACTCGGATAGCGTCTAGGGGAATGCCATCGTCCCCAAGCATCAAGTTGGTTTGGCCCGTCGCAATCACCTTAGATCGCAGTCCTCGTTTCAGGGAGGCGCGATGCAGTTCTATAATGGTGGACATTTTGCCCACCGACATATCCGTACCCACCGCCAACACCCGCTTACAGGGCAGATCCCGGGCTCGCCCCGTCCCCACCGTTAGGTCAGGCGGTTCTTGGCGCACATCCCAGATCCATTGATTGGGCCTGATCCAAGGGTGTAACGCTGGATGATCGGCCATCGGAGTATGCAGCCCGTTCACAATACTGAGCCCCGCCGTTACCGCTTGCTCAATCTCTTCAAACCAGGGATCGGGCAGCTTACCGCCGGAAGGGGCAATGCCAATGGCCAGCACATCTGGAGTGTAGATTAGGGCTTCGGTTAACGAAGCCACAATCGGGATGGATTGATCAATACCGGTGAGTTGGGCCAGGGATTGACCGGCAGCTTGGTAGTCAATAACCGCTACAATCTTTGACTGGCTGAAGCGCAGCATCGAGAGGCCGGTCTTACCCATGGTGCTCTGAATGCCTTCGTGCATGAGCAAAACAATCCGGCTATTAGGCGTGAGATACATAGTCAAGTCCAAGTCCAGGGTTAGGGGAGGGCATTAGGCAGCCATCAACCAGGGTTAAGCCGCTGAAAGGATCGTTGTGTAGGTTCAGGTGACTGTCTAAATCTAAGTAGTCCGCCAGGGGAGACAGGTGAGCCATAGCCCCATTGGCTAAACTGCTGTCGGAGTAGCAACCAAACATGACCTGAAGCCCACAGGCCCGAGCGGTATGGATCATCCGCAGGGCTTCGGTGAGACCCCCAGCTTTCATGAGCTTAATGTTAATGCCATCAATTGCTGGGGCTAAGGCAGGGATATCTTGCCCTTTAAAGCAACTTTCGTCTACGAAAATAGGTAGGGGAGACTGCTGTTTGAGTCGCTTGAGATCGGCATTTTGGCTCACCGAAAGCGGTTGTTCCAGGTGGGTCACCCGGCGATCGCTGAGCCAGGTCGCCATGGCGATCGCCTCGTCTAAAGACCAGCCACCATTAGCGTCAACACTGAGACTAACATTGGCAGGAATGCCGTCATAAATGGCCTGGAACATCGCTTGATCAGCCTCAAGACCAGCAGGACTACCCAGTTTGACTTTAATCGCCCGCGCTGCTGTTTGCTGTAACCAATCATGCGATCGCGTCAGGGCTGCTTGAGGATCCATAATTCCTACAGTGACTGAGGTTGGCTGAATCCGCCTCAAGTCGAGGCCGAGGAGACGCCAGATGGGTTGCCCAGTAGACTTACCACACCAATCCCAAAGGGCCACATCTAGGGCGGCTCGCATGGCCGACTGGATCTCTAAGGTCGTCCCTACGGCTTCAATCGCCTGACGGTCTAAGGGATGATAGGACTGTAGCGCCGACGTCAACTTAGCCACATCAGCCATCAGTTGATCCAGGGTCTGCCGGTAGCTGCCAATCGAGAAGGGCACCGCTTCTCCCCACCCCTCGACCCCTTCGGCCCTGATCTGCAGCCAAAGGTTAGTAGATTGGGCGGTCGTCCCCCGGCTGATAGTCAGGGGCACCCGCTTATGAACCGTAAACGCTTGACAGGACAATTCCATGGCTGGGGAAAAGAGGAGTGATCAGCACGGTGACCAGGGGCTTAACCCTGGCCCACGCCCAGAATGTTACCTCAGTAACCGCCAGTAGGTGGGGATATCCGTCTGCCCTTAGGTAGAACCCGGCTCATTCCCACGTTACACTGTAAAAAAGCCGTATTTGGGCGTCTTCGGTCTATGAGTTTAGAGATAAAAGCCGTGCAAGCACCGTACTATGGCGACGCAATGAACCGTACGCCGCCGCCAGATTTACCGTCCCTGCTTTTGAAAGAGCGGATTGTTTACTTGGGGCTACCCTTGTTTTCTGGGGATGATATTAAGCAACAAGTGGGCATTGATGTCACTGAATTGATTATTGCCCAACTGTTGTACCTGCAGTTTGACGACCCAGATAAGCCTATCTACTTTTACATCAACTCTACCGGTACGTCTTGGTATGACGGCAACATGATTGGCTACGATACCGAAGCCTTTGCCATCTGTGACACCATGAACTACATCAAGCCCCCAGTACATACCATTTGTATTGGCCAGGCGATGGGATCAGCGGCGGTAATTTTAGCGGCAGGGAATAAAGGCTATCGAGCCAGTCTCCCCCATGCCCGGATTGTGCTAAACCAACCCCGCAGTGGTGCCCAAGGGCAGGCTACAGATATTGAAATTCGGGCCAAAGAAGTCCTTGGTAATAAGCGCTCCATGATGGAGATCTTGGCTAAAAGCACAGGCAAGAGTCTAGAGCAGGTGATGAAAGACTCTGACCGGATGTTTTACATGAAACCGGAAGAAGCTAAAGAGTACGGCATTATCGATCGCGTCTTGTCCAGTCGCAAAGAGTTGCCTCAAGTGCCAGCTGGGGCGGGGGTATAACCCGCCAAAGACTACCTTCCGTAGACTTGTTACGGACGTTTTAGACCTGTTTACTACTCATCTTAGGTGGAAAGAGCACTATGCCCATCGGTACTCCTAAAGTTCCCTACCGTTTACCCGGTAGCCAATATTCTCAGTGGGTCGATATTTATACCCGCCTCAACCAAGAGCGAATTATCTTCTTGGGGCAAGAGGTGACCGATAGTTTGGCCAACTCCATTGTGGCGGCCATGCTGTATCTTGACTCTGATGACAACAGCAAGCCCATCTATTTGTACATCAATTCCCCTGGCGGTTCAGTGACAGCGGGCATGGCCATTTATGACACCATGCAGTACATCAAGTCAGATGTCGTCACCATTTGCCTCGGTTTAGCCGCCTCGATGGGGGCATTTTTGCTGGCGGCAGGTAGCCCTGGCAAACGGGTAGCCCTGCCCCACTCGCGGATCATGATTCACCAACCGATGGGGGGCACCGGACGGCAACGCCTGCAAGCCAGTGACATTGCCATCGAAGCCAAAGAAATCTTGCGGGTGCGTAAAGAACTGAACGAGATGATGGCGCGCCATACGGGTAAATCTATCGAGCAAATCGAGAAAGATACTGACCGCGACTATTTTCTATCAGCCGAGGAGGCGAAGGAGTATGGCCTGATCGATCGGGTGATCGAAGAGCGTGCTCAAGAGCTGGCGACGGTGGCCTCTAGTGCGATTTAGGGGAATCCCTTAATTGATTGCGCCATTTCCACCGGACCTTGGCAGAATAGGGAAAGAATTCTTATAGCCATTTAGGTTGGGTTATGGCGCTGGCACACCACTATCGGATTTTAGGCCTAAGAACTGGGGCCAGCTTTGAAGATGTCAAGCTGGCCTATCGTAATTTAGCCCGTCTTTATCATCCCGATCTGAATCCAGGCAATGACCAGGCGAAGGAACGGTTTATTCAGGCTACCCAGGCTTATGAAGCTCTAGTGGCCGCTTTACCAAAGGTGGCGGTGCCTAGGCGATCGCCCCAGGCCTCGGTACAGAGCAGACCCCAGGCCTCCCCTCAGGGCTCTCCCCAGTCGTCCTCTCGATCTCAGACTCAGATTCCTCAACCTCAAATCCCTAAGCCCGCCCCTGCGGCAGAGACTAAACTGGAAAATACGTCTACGGTGCAGCCGGTTCCCGGCGGCTCACCAGTAGAGCAAAACCTGAAGGCGACCAGTTTTGAAACCCTACGCCACCTATTGAGTCACCAGCGGTTCCCCAGGGCAGTGGCGCTGGTGGAAGGATTAGCCCAGCGGTTCCCAGAGGACCCGGAGGTGCGGCAATGGCACGCCATTACCTATTACCGTTGGGGCCATGACCTGATCAACCAGGGCAACTTGAAAAAGGCAGAGGCTTGCCTGAAAAAAGCCCATCGGATTGACCCCCACAATAAGTCCTTAGGCCAAGCAATTCAGCAGGATTTTCAACGTCTGGCCCAATTGAGTCAAAACTCAGTGGCCTAACCGGGCGCTAACACGTAAAAATGTATCACTTGGCATGGCTGCCATAACAAGGCTGTGACTATGCTCAGGGCTGTTTATTTTCCAAGCCACTGAATGTCGAAGATGTTACGGTTCTGATCCTAAATCCGGATAAGCAACCCCCTAAACGAATTAAGGCTTGCTCCCCTTGGGAGTCACTTTGTGTTTCATGTCGCTTGCAAAACGACAAGCTCAGCCTGAGCAGAATCAGCATTTGAATCGGGGGTACATAAACAGGACTCGGTATGACAGGACATGGTCTAGCGTGGACCTGGGAAATCTAGCGCACCGGTACAGTATGGTTAAAAACCCGGTTTCTTCGTCGCTGCTCTAACGATATGATTGGCCTTTCAACCCAGAAACCGGGTTGCTGTACGGACGTTCTAAACTCCAGCAGTAGGTTTATCCCCATTTAGCGTCCCGACCAGTGCTGGCTTAGGGCGATGAGGTCGTGGCGATGGCGCTGGTATAGGATGTAGCCATAGACCCCCAATAGGGCTAGTAAACATAGGTTAGCGATGCCGTTATAGGTGTTAATCATATCCCCTGGGGTCCAGCCGTGGCGGTTAGCCAGGATGTTCATATCCCCATGGTCGGCGTCGCCCCACAGACCCCCAAAAGGAATGGAGGCCTGCCCCCGGCGAATTTGTTTCCACAGGCCAAATTGTCCCCAAAAGGTAAAGGCAGCCCCAAGTACCACTGGAAACCGGTAAAAATCCCAGCGCCAATAATTGGGCATGGGAAAGTAGTATCCCACCATCAATAGGGTGCTGAGGTACAGTTCGCCGCCGATGCCGCCAAAGTAAAGCAGCATGTCAAAGCGGTTGGCCGTCATTACCCAGGTCATCCAAAACTGAAGGATGGCTAAGACCACAGCTAAGCCCATGGGCCAACGCTTTTGCTCGCGTCGCCCGGCCCAAAACAACAGTCCCAGCAATATCAAAGCCCCTAGGTAAACCAGGAGCGATCGCTGGGGATTGATGTTAGTCCAACCGATGGGTAAAGGAATGGCCTGACGCCCGGCCATCCAGGCCACGGTAGCATGGCCAAATTCGTGGATCCAGATTTTGATGCCCCACAGCAGGTGATCAACCATCGGTACAGCATTCATAGCCATGCCTAGCACCATCAGGGCTGGAAAAATCAGGGCGTTGCTATAGCGATTATGGAAAGACATTAAGTCAGTGTCTTCCACAACCGTGGGGCGACGGGGTAGGGAACGGGTTTGTCGCCAAGCCACCTGACGGGTACGACTCAGCCCAGTCACCACCAGAGTATCGATCGCCTCTAAGCCCTGGGCGGCCAAATTTTGGGCCTGCACCAGTTGGCATAGCTGAGCTGTGGCCTGTTTGGGATTGGTCACCCGCACCGCTGGCCAGCACACATGTAGTTCATTGGCTTGGATGGTGATCTGGGCTGGCAGCCCCAGCTGTCGTAGGCGGCTGGTCAATTGCTCCAAAGCTTGGGTGGCAGGGTCGACTGGAATCAGGTGATCGGGGAGCGAGTTAGGGGCGGCAGTGACCGGGGTAGACGAGATAGGACCGGGCGGTTCAAGCCGCTGTTCCACAGGCGCAGCCGCTTGGGTATAGGGCTGTTCTAAGTAAGATTTGAGGGTTTCGAAGGCCCATTTAAGCGGCTCAATGGCAGCCCGATCGCCCCGGCGTAGGGCGGCGGCTTTGAGCTTGAAGTAACGGCTCTCCACCTGGGCCAGGGGTGCCCCTGGGGAAAGTTTGAGTACTTGATAGGCGCGGTTAGTCGGGACAGGGAGCTCGTCCGTTGGCGAGGACTCGTGGTCAGGGGGGCTGGACTCTGGCCCCTCGGAGTGATGGTTCGGGGCCTGGGAAACTGGCCTGGCGGCATGGTCAGAGGGGAGAGGGGCTGGTGAGCTAGTGGGGGACTCAAAGGAGATGGAAGCCTCCCCCAGGTCTAGGAGGGAAATTTCGGTTTGCCAACCTACGCTAGCAGGCTCAGTTGCCTCTGCCTGAATCTGCACAATGCCAATGGAGGTCACCCCTAGCCGCTGGATGTATTGGCGGATATAGGCCACTGTAGGGCCTTGAGCAGGGAGGGGGGAACCGGTGAGCCAGAGTTGGAGGCAGTAGGTGTGGCGATCGCCCCGTACGGTAAGACCCTGGGGTTGGAGAGCACGGGTAAGTAGAGCCGCGATCGCGCCCCCATCTCCATCTTTAGCCTGTTCCAATAGCGAGGCCGCCATCGCCATACTCCCGTGGTTGCACATCCATATTAACCAGACTGCCCAGGTTATTGATGCTGGTATCGGGAAGGGGGTGGGGTGAAGAGGTGGAGGGGTGGAGAGGT
>SLIY01000254.1 GCA_007135385.1 Leptolyngbyaceae cyanobacterium CSSed165cm_216 | reverse complement strand
CTCTAGGCATCCCTGGGGGTATGGACTTCTATCAGTGAGACGAATAGGTAGGACGAAAGCGTTGGGATAAGATAGAGAATCTGATCTGGCGAGGGGATGGCGTTTGAGCCCCAGGCGCGATCGCCTAGAATGGGTGAGGGGCTAGCTTCCTTTACCCGCCGCTTCGTTAACCATTGAACGCTAACACCGCAGGTTTGCTATGAGTCAAGGCACGTTGTTCGATAAAGTTTGGGATTTACATACCGTCAGTACCCTGCCTTCAGGGCAAACCCAGCTCTTTATCGGCCTCCACCTGGTGCACGAGGTAACCAGCCCCCAAGCCTTTGCCATGCTGAGGGAGCGGCAACTACCGGTACTGTACCCTGAGCGCACCGTGGCCACCGTAGACCACATTGTACCCACCGAAAATCAAGCCCGTCCCTTTGCTGATCCCCTGGCCGAGGCGATGATGCAGGCGTTAGAACAAAACTGTAACGACAACCATCTCCGGTTTTACAATATTGGCTCTGGCAGCCAGGGAATTGTGCATGTGATTGCCCCTGAGCAAGGGTTGACCCAACCGGGTATGACCATTGCCTGTGGTGACAGTCACACCTCTACCCACGGGGCCTTTGGGGCGATCGCCTTTGGCATTGGCACCAGTCAGGTGCGCGATGTGCTGGCCTCTCAAACGTTAGCCCTCAACAAGCTCAAGGTACGCCGCATTGAGGTGAATGGCACCCTAGCCCCTGGGGTCTATGCCAAGGATGTCATTCTGCACATTATTCGCCACCTGGGGGTCAAAGCAGGGGTCGGCTATGCCTATGAATTTGCCGGCACTGCCATCGCAGCGATGACCATGGAAGAGCGCATGACCCTGTGCAATATGTCCATCGAAGGGGGAGCCCGCTGCGGCTATGTCAACCCTGACTCGGTGACCTATGCCTATTTGCAAGGGCGTGACTTTGCCCCCAAAGGGGACGACTGGGACAAAGCCGTCGCCTGGTGGGAAACGGTGCGCAGTGACAGCAACGCCACTTACGATGATCTGGTGGTGTTTGACGCAGCGGCTATCGCTCCGACGGTGACCTGGGGCATTACCCCTGGCCAAGGGGTGGCCGTAGATGAGGCGTTACCCCAACTGGTGACGATCCCAGAGGGCGATCGCGTCTTAGCCCAAGATGCCTTTGCCTATATGGACTTTACCCCGGGTCAGCCGATCAAAGGTACCGCCATTGATGTCTGTTTCATCGGCAGTTGCACCAATGGTCGCCTCAGTGACCTAGAGGAAGCGGCTAAGGTGGCTAAAGGGCAGCAGGTGGCCCCGGGCATTAAAGCCTTTGTGGTCCCGGGGTCTGAGCGCGTTAAGCAGCAGGCCGAGGCTGCTGGACTCGATCGCATCTTTACCGAGGCTGGGTTTGAATGGCGGGAAGCAGGCTGTTCCATGTGTTTGGCCATGAACCCTGACAAGTTGCAAGGGCGGCAGATTAGTGCCTCCTCGTCTAATCGCAACTTTAAGGGTCGCCAGGGATCAGCCTCTGGCCGTACCCTGCTGATGAGCCCGGCAATGGTGGCTGCAGCGGCGATCGCGGGCTGCGTCACCGATGTGCGCGACTATCTCTAGCCCTAGGGACTCTAGCTATCCTGTCAGCCTGTATCCTGGCCAACAAAACTCTCATCTCCGGGGTACCCCGGCCGACAAACCTTAATCGATTATTGGTCTGTCCTTAACCTAATCTGGGAGCGGTCTTAATCTAAGCCACCCACCATAGAGCTGGGTAGCTGGTTGGCGAAGTCAGCGGTTTAGCTAGATGAGCTAGGTGCTCCAGTACCGTTGATCAGCATGATGGCGACAAAGCTTGGCCTAAGGGTGCAATTGCACGCGCCCATAGGCTGATGATGTGTCACCAGAATGCAGAGAGCTGGTATGGCGGCAGCTAGTCTGGTTGAGACATTGACGCGATGAACGTTCAACCGTTTAAACGTGTTTAGGGTTTCCCGGTGTCCTCAACCGCCGTGATCATGGCCATATCTGTGAGTCAATCCCTGTGCATGAGCCAGCTGCCCGGCGAACTCTAGGTACTCGGCGTGTCTATACTTCCAGTTGCCCAAGATTCTAGTCTTCAGACCCACAGCCACCAAACCTTTATTGACCTCCTAGAGCAGCTTTATCGAGATGGTCAACGATCGGCCTTGGGTCACCATCGGGCCCTGGTACCCTTTCCGGCAAATCACCAAATTCCCCTGCGCTCGGATGAAGTGCTGGTGATTTGTCGAGGCATTGTGCAATTGTTCACGGTTCAGCACGATGGCAGCGAAACCCTACTGGGGCTAGCTGGACCGTCGATGCCAGTGGGCTTGCCCCTGACCACTATTGACCCCTACTGGGCCACCGCCTTAACCGATGTCGATGTCCTGCTGCTATCCCTTGCCGAGATCGAGGCGTCCCCGGTGTTGATGGCCGGTATTGTGCGCAACCTGACGCTCCGTTTACAACAGGCAGAAGCCTGGTTGGCCTTGGCTGGCAAACGACTCGTAGCCGATCGCCTCAAACAGCTGCTGTTGATGCTGGCCAAGGACTTTGGCCAGGTGGAGCCGGCGGGTATCCGGATTCCGGTCCGACTGACCCACCACCAGTTAGCCACAGCGATCGGCACCACCCGAGTCACAGTCACCCGGCTACTCAAGGACTTCAAAGCTGAGGGTTGGCTAGGTATCGAGCATCGCTACCTGGTGCTCAAAGTCGATCCCCAATATCCCATCGGTCAACAGTTGGGATAGTCGTCACTCCACTGTCAGCAAAAACTGTCCCCGCCCAGTGCGATCGAAAGCGTTAACTAGAATGGTGTACTCACCATCCCGAGGCAAGGTGACCGTTAGTTCGGAATTCGTGGTGTTAGGGTTGGCGTTATTATTTTCACCAACGAGGTTACGGGATTGATCTAGCAAGATTAGGTAGGTGTTAAAATCATTACTTTCCAGGCGAATGCGTACCCGCTGATTGGCCCGGCCTCGAAAGGTGAATTCCTGAAAATAAGACCCATCTCGCAGGGTGCGATCACCGGGGCCCAGACGCCCTGACTGACGCAATATCAGCCCTGCGCTAGACCTATGCGGCTGCGCTTGGCTGAGGGTCAGATCCCGGATCTGCAGCTGATAACGACCGGATTCGCCCCGAGCATAGGCATTGGCAAACACCAGATAGCTGCCGGTGTAGGGTAACTGCACCGTGATTCGGGCATTGAGCCCATCGCCGCTGTCGTCATCTTGAATCGAAAAGTCGTCACGCTCAGGGGCGAGCAAAATCAGGTATGAATCCACCTCTCGACTGGTCATGTCGATGGTAACGGTTTGTCCAGCTCGTCCTTCAAAGCGATAGGGGTTGTAGTAGCTGCCGTCAGGTAGCACATTACTGTTCTGATCTAAGCGCCCTTCTACCGTTGGCCCATTGATGGCGATTGGGGTGGGCTGA
The DNA here is from genome assembly GCA_007135385.1 of Leptolyngbyaceae cyanobacterium CSSed165cm_216. Taxonomy (GTDB): domain Bacteria; phylum Cyanobacteriota; class Cyanobacteriia; order Phormidesmidales; family Phormidesmidaceae; genus Nodosilinea. Next base: position 8,271 of record SLIY01000254.1, on the reverse strand, counting down.
CGACCGCTGCGGTTGACAGCGCTAGTGCTGGCGGTCCCCTCCCGGACAGCGGTTAGAAAGGTCTGCACCGCATCGGTGGGAATGGCAAAACCGATGCCGACACTGCCACCACCACTGCCCGTGGTAAAAATTGAGGTGTTGACCCCAATCAACTGACCACGGCTGTTGAGCAAGGGGCCACCAGAATTACCAGGATTAATGGCGGCATCGGTTTGAATCAGGTTGCGCTCGGTGTCAATACGGCTGACAATGCCCACGGTAAAAGTTCCCTGCAACCCAAAGGGGCTGCCGATCGCAAAGGCACTCTGGCCCACTCGGACGGAATTGGCGGGGGCGATCGCCACAGTCGGTAGTCCACCAGGATTCCCCCGCAGCTGCACCGCCGCTAGGTCCTGACGATTGTCTCCATAGCCCACCACATCTCCTTGAAATGAGCGTCCATCGGCTAGGCGCACAGTCACCACTCGGTTAGAGCCGACCACATGGGCATTCGTCAGGATCAGCCCGCTGGGGTCAACGATGCTGCCACTGCCACCGCCAGTGCGGGTATTAATCGCTACCACCGCTGGACTAACGTGCTCATAGACCCGGATGGTGGTGGCTTCATCGACAGGGACTTGAGCTTGGGCTGTCGACAGGGACACCATAGGCAAGGTAGTCCTCCCCGGCAAACTAGCGGGTAACAGGGCCAGTAGAGCGCCTAGTAGAAGCGAGCCTGAGGTAATCCGGCAAAAGGGTGCCTGTGCCATAGGGTTTGCAGGGGTTGTTGCTGTGAAAACACAATACCGAGGGCGGTGGAGGTGGTAGCGACTACTTAATATCTACCGTAATCCCACCTGATGTCAGGATATATCTTGACTTTGCCAATGGGCTGGGTACCCAGCCACTTTTTGATCAGGTTCGTCAGTTGAACCCCGAGGGGCTACAATCACCTGATTTCGCCCTTTAGCTTTGGCCTGGTAGAGGGCGGCGGCGGCGGCCTTCAGGAGGTCACTACCGGTGGGGCCATGGCTAGGGAAGCTAGCCACCCCCAGGGAGGCGGAGATGGCCTCCAGGGAAAGGCCATTGTAGTTGACCTGCACCTGGCTGATGGCCTGGCGAATCGTTTCGGCCCGATCTAGGGTAGTCTCGGGTGGAGACTGGGGCAACACAAGGGTCATTGCTTCGCCACCATAGCGACAGGCCAAAGCTGAACCTGGCACGCTCTCTCGCAACAATTGCCCCACGGCTTGTAAGACGCGATCGCCTGCTTCGTGGCCATAGGTATCGTTAAACCGTTTGAAATGGTCGGTGTCTAGCATGATCACCCCAATGGAGCCCAGGGCTACCGTAGATGCAGTATCTGTTGAACGGCTCTAATGTAAGCGATCGCATCAGCACCAGCTTGCTTACCTGAGGATACCCAGGCGATCACCCAGGCGATCTAGGGAGACGTCTGGATAGCCTTGCCGTTTCAGCCAAGAAAAGTAGACCAGAGCACTTAAGTGCTCTGGTCTAGGGTAGGCGAATTAACGATTGAGTTACTGACTCACCGATGGGGCTTTTAACACTGGCAAAGCCGCTAGGGGAGGAGCGTCAGCGGTAGTCGCACTACTGGCGATAAACACCTGGTTCAGGCGAGCCGTGAGCTGCTGGGTGGTGGAATCATAAATCTGAGTTAGCAGCTTAGGATAGATACCAAAGCCAATGATCGGCACCAACAGACAGGCAATGATAAACACTTCCCGAGGCTCGGCATCCACCAGTGCCTCATGCTCCACCAGTTCCTTGTTTTCTGGACCGTAGAAGATCTCCCGCAGCATCGACAGCAGATAAATAGGGGTCAAGATCACCCCAATCGCCATGAAGATTACGGTAATCAGCCGAAAGGTAAAGCTGTAGGCATCGCTGGTGGCAAAGCCCACAAAGACCATCAGCTCAGCCACAAACCCACTCATGCCCGGTAACGCCAGAGAGGCCAGGGAACAGGCGGTAAACATGGCAAAGATCTTAGGCATTTTTTGGCCGACGCCGCCCATCTCCTTCAGAATCAGGGTGTGGGTGCGATCGTAGGTAGCCCCCACCAGGAAGAATAGACTAGCCCCAATCAAGCCGTGGGAAATCATTTGCAGCACAGCGCCACTGAGGCCCAGGTTGGTAAAGGAGGCAATGCCAATTAGCACAAAGCCCATGTGGGAAATGGAGGAATAGGCAATCTTGCGCTTCAGATTAGGCTGGGCAAACGAGGTCAAGGCCGCATAGATAATATTGACACAGCCCAAAATCACCAAGACTGGCGCAAAGTAGGTATGGGCATCGGGCAACATGCCCAGGTTCATGCGAATCAGGGCATAGCCCCCCATCTTCAGCAAAATACCCGCCAGTAGCATGTGCACCGGGGCAGTAGCTTCCCCGTGGGCATCGGGTAGCCAGGTGTGGAGGGGAATAATCGGCAGTTTGACGGCATAGGCCACTAAAAATGCCCCATACAGCAGCAGCTGTAGCCGCAGGGGATAAACCTTTTCGGCCAGCACCCGCATATCAAAGCTAATGCTGTCCCCATAAAAGGCCATGGCTAGGGCCGCGACCAAAATAAACAGCGATCCCCCAGCCGTGTACAGAATGAACTTAGTGGCGGCATACAGTCGCTTTTTGCCCCCCCAAATCGACAGCAACAGGTAGACCGGAATCAGCTCCAGTTCCCAAAACAGGAAGAACAGCAGCATATCCTGAACGGCAAAAACACCAAGTTGGCCGCTATACATGGCCAACATTAGGAAATAAAACAACTTGGGCTTAAGGGTGACTGGCCAGGCCGCCAGAATCGCCAGGGTGGTAATAAACCCGGTCAATAGAATGAGGGGCATCGACAATCCGTCGGCCCCCAAGGACCATTTCAGATCCAGCTGGGATACCCAGGTGTAACTTTCGACTAGCTGCAGGCCTGGTTGGCTGAAGTCATAGTTGAGGTAGAAGGCCGTAACCAGTAACACAAAGTCAATTAGCCCCACTACCAGGGAATACCAGCGCACCGTTTTACCATTGTCGTCAGGCAAAAACGGGATGACGACGCAGGCTAGCAGCGGTAGAAGAATGGCGATGGTTAGCCACGGAAAAGTCGCGAGGTCCATAGAGTCGTTTAGGTGTCAGATTTTGGGTATCGGGTTTTGGGTAATGGGTTTTGGGTGTCGGCATCCCCTCCTGGGAGGCCTGTGCTGTTCGCGCAGCGACCCCAGACGGTGTCCTGAGCTTGTCGAAGGAGGGGTAACCTGTCGAAGTAGGCAGGGGTGGATTTTCGGGTTTACGGTTTGCGGTTTACGGTTTGCGATTTATATTAGGCACCGCATACCTTGTACCTTGCACCGCATACCTTGTACCTTGCACCGTATTCCTAACACCTGTTACCTAAGTCACCCCCGACAGTAGCACCAGTCCCAGCACCGCGCCAAACACAATCAGGGCATAGAACTGAGCTCGACCGTTTTCCAGGTACTTCAGCCCTTCGCCAGTAACCAGGGTGACAAAGCCCGCCAGGTTCACCAGACCATCGACAATGCGGATGTCTACTTCCAAAACCTGTTTGGCCAGCTTGCGGCTGCCCTGAACGAACACCACTTCGTAGATGTCGTCGATGTACCATTTGTTAAGGGAGAGCTTGTACAGGGCAGGAATCTTGGCGGCGATCGCTTTTGGATCAATCGCCTTCGTGCGGTACATTAGCACCGCTAGCAAAATTCCAGCCACCGCGATCGCTACGGAGCTACCGGCCATCACCGCAAACTCATTCCAGTCGAAGGGTTCCGCCGCCTCCAGAACTTCTACCACTTCCCCTGGCGGGTGGATAAAGGCCTCAAAGTAGTTAGCGAAGGGGGTACCCACCAGGCCCACCAACGCCGAAGGAATCGCCAGGGCAATCAGTGGGAAGGTCATGGACCAGGGGGACTCATGGGGTTCAGAGGCCTGATGATGATCGCCGTGATCAGCTTCAGGGGCATCCAGGGTCAGCTCTTGGGGGTTCATCGCCCCAGGCCCTAAGGATAGCCCCAGACGTTGCAGTTCAGCCCGCTTCAGGTCTCGGCGAATACCTTCGTCATTGCCTCGAAATGCTCCTTCAAAGGTGGAAAAGTACATGCGAAACATGTAAAAGGCGGTAATGCCAGCGGTGGCCCAGCCCACAGCCCACAACACCGGACTGACGGCGAAGGTAGACCCTAAGATCTCATCCTTCGACCAGAACCCAGCGAAGGGGGGAATGCCGCAGATAGCCAGGGTACCAATCAGAAAGGTAATAGCGGTTACCGGCATGTACTTGCGGAGGCCACCCATCAGGCGCATATCCTGAGCCAAGACTGGGTCATGGCCTACCACCGCTTCCATGCCGTGGATCACAGAGCCAGAGCCCAGAAACAGCATGGCTTTGAAGTAGGCATGGGTCATCAGGTGGAACAAACCGGCACCATAGGCGCCCACCCCCATAGCCATCACCATATAACCCAACTGCGACATGGTGGAAAAGGCCAACCCTTTTTTGATGTCGTTCTGGGTAATGGCAATGGTGGCGCCCATAAAGGCGGTAAATGCCCCCGTGTAGGCAATCACCGTCATCACCGCTGGAATATGCTCAAATACCGGGTACATGCGGGCCACCAGAAACACCCCTGCCGCCACCATCGTCGCGGCGTGAATCAGGGCCGAAATTGGGGTGGGGCCTTCCATGGCGTCGGGTAGCCACACATGCAGGGGGAACTGAGCTGATTTGGCCACCGGACCGAGGAACACTAAGATGGCAAACACAGCAGCCATAGCGACGCTCAGGGTGCCAGTATTGACTAATTCCGTCAGTCGCTCGCCCATCACCTCAAAGTCAAAACTGCCAGTGGCCCAAAACAAAGCCAAAATCCCCAGCAATAGACCAAAGTCGCCCACTCGGTTGGTGACAAACGCCTTCTGGCAGGCATCGGCAGCGGGCTTACGGTCGTACCAAAAGCCAATTAGCAGGTAGGAGCACATGCCCACCAGTTCCCAAAACACATAAACCTGGAGCAGGTTGGGACTAATGACCAAACCTAGCATGGAGGAGCTAAACAGGCTGAGGTAGGCATAGAACCTGACATAGCCAGGATCGTGGGCCATATAGCCATCGGTGTAAATCATCACCAAGAAGGCTACGGTGGTCACCACCACCAACATCAGGGCGGCCAGATGATCGATGGTATAGCCCATCTCAATGCGAAAGTCGCCAGCGGCGGCCCACTCAAACATCTGGGTGTAGGTCGGGTGGCCTTGCACCTGGCTCCAAAAAATTAAGCCTGACAGCACCATCGCCGCCCCGGTCAGGGAAACAATCAGCAGCGCCGATGGCTGTCTTAATTTACTGGTGGCCTCGCCGTAGGAAATTAATCCTGTGCCCACAATAGCCGCCCCAATCAGAGGCAGCACTGGCACCAGCCAAGCGTATTGATAAAGTGTGTCTACAGAATCCATTGTGACTGCCCACTCCAAGAGCTATATGAGTTGGCAAAAAACCGCTTACATTCTGACATAACCTTCACCAACGAAAAGTTGGATTGACATCATAACTTTGGGATAACCCCAGCCTGTCAGGGGTGTTTCACGGCACTACCGGTAGCAGAAGGGACCGGACGCAAGCGGATGAAAACCTTGCTACTCGCCTATTCTGAGGATCAGAACTAGCGAAGATTGATTTTCTTAAGAAAAATGTTGGATTGTGGCGTTGGCAGCTTAGCTTAAAAAAACTATCCAAGTAAAGGGCTTGATTGAAATTAATCAATTGTTAGCCCAACGCTGGCAACTCTCTCTCTTTGGGCTGATGCGATCGCCAGAAAGCTAGAGGGCTACCCCGCTGACTGACGTCAACCCCCTTTGCCCCCAAACTAACTAACAAAAGAAGTCAGCATAGGTCTGTTTAGAGCCAGGAGGCTGACTGGCCTGACCGTAAGCCCGTTGAATGTTGTCGAAGGTCATGACGGCTTGGGGACTGTCATTGGCCAGCAGGTGGCGGTTCAGTAGCAGCAACCGATCATAGCGGTTAAGGGCGTCCCCCCATTCGTGGCTACACACCACCAGGGTTTTGCCTTGAGCCCTAAGCTCGGCGAAAATCGCCAGCATGAGCGCTTCAGTCTTTTTATCAATGCCTGTGAACGGCTCGTCAAGTAAGAATAAATCAGCATTTTGGGCCAAGGCCCGGGCTAAAAACACCCGTTGCTGCTGTCCCCCAGACAGTTCGCCAATAGGGGCATGGGCCAGGTGCAACATATCCACCCGTTCTAGGGCCACGGCCACCTGTTGCTTAGCGGTGCGCCCAGGCCTGCGAAACCATCCGGTCAGAGCTGAAGGAGCCAGCATGGCTACCTGCTGAGCCGTAATTGGGTAGTCCCAGTCGATATGCGATCGCTGGGGGACATAGGCGATCGATCGCCGCCGCCGCCACAAAGGGACGCCACCGTAGGTCACCTGTCCCTGACAAGGAATCAGACCCAGCATGGCTTTGATCAGGGTACTTTTGCCAGCCCCGTTAGGGCCAATCAGGCCCACCAGTTCCCCAGGCTTGAGCACCAGGGAAACATGATCTAGGGCCAATATTCCCCGGTAGTTGACAGACAGGTTTTGAACCTCTAGCATGGCATCCGTGAAATGATAACCATTATCGCTTCGTAGCTATCATAAACCAGTTCTGGAAAAGTGGGAGAGCGAATCATCATGTTGAAATCTATAGCCATTAGCCCAAGGCGGTTTGGAGCTGGGGTCGTGCTAGCCCTCGGGGCGACCCTGCTAGGCTGCACCACTAATGGAGACCAAACGGCCACAACTGGCGATGGGGCCGTATCAACTGAGGATCTCCCCCAGGTGGTAGCCACCACCAGTATTCTCTGCGATCTGACTGAACAAGTGGCAGAGGCCACCATTGATCTGACCTGTCTGATGGGTCCTGGCCAAGATCCCCATACCTATCAGGTACGGCCTTCGGATCGTCAGGCGATTGAGCAGGCTGATTTGATCCTTTACGACGGCTACGACTTTGCCCCCGCCATTATTGCCATGGTGGAAGATAGCGATAGTGCAATTCCACAGGTGGCGGTGTATGAAGCAGCCGTTACTGATCCGCTGCTGGGGGAAGGCCACAGCCACGACCATGACCACGGCCACGGAGATGACCACGGTCATGATCACGGTCACAGTCACGGCCACGAAGAAGAGGACGACCACGGTCATAGCCATGGCCACGACGAGGACGACCACGGTCACGATGCGGTGGCCGATAGTGACCTGGTACCTGACCCCCACATCTGGCATGACGCCACCAACAACGCCGCTATTACTCAGGTGATTGTGGATAGCTTGGTTGAGCTCAACCCCGATCAGGCCGAACTGTACCAGGATAATGGCGATCGCATCATCGCCCAGTTCAATGACATTGATACCTGGATTCAAACCCAGGTAGCCACTGTCCCTGTAGAGCGGCGGCAACTGGTCACCACCCACGATGCCTTCCGGTACTTTGCCGCAGCCTATGGGTTTGAGGTGAAGGGGGCGCTGAGTGGTCTCAGCACCGAAGAACAGCCCACCCCAGGGACCATGACTTCCCTAGTGGATCAAGTCAAAACCGCTGAGGTACCGGCCATTTTTGCCGAAACCACCACTAACCCGCAGTTGATTGAAACCGTCGCCACTGATGCGGGGGTAATCGTGGCGGATCAACCTCTGTTCGTAGAAGGACCCGGTGGCCCTGGCACGGCCGCCGAAACTACCCAGGACATGCTGGTGGTGAACACCTGCACGATTGTGGATGCTCTGGGGGGAAGCTGCGACCGCGATAGCGCCCCGATCTAGACGTATATTCGGACGCCCCACCACTACCATCACATCGGGGGCCGTACGAGTTTTTAAGAACTCAAATTACCCCCGCAACAGCGGCCCCAATTTAGCACTGACCCGTAGCACCTCTGCCACAGACCAAGCCTGGGCAAAGGCCCCCCGGGGAGCGTGGGGGGCATCGCCGTCAAAGATCTCGCTGAGAGTGCCGACGCAGCCCCCCTGTAAATGCTGAATTAGCGGTTCGAGAAAGCTGTGGGCTAGGTCGGCGTCCTGGTAAACCCGCCAGTGAGCCTGGGCAAAGGCACCCAGTAACCAGCTCCAAGCGGTGCCCTGGTGGTAAGGGATCTGCTGAAAAATAAGTCCCCCGCTTAAGCCGGATTTATTGTGATGGCCCACTTGGGCAGATCCTCTAATGGGTGCCAATCCACCCGAAACGTGGCTAAGGTTTCAGGGTCT